>NZ_JBHXME010000207.1:0-17125 GCF_042721125.1 Streptomyces sp. NPDC058469 | reverse complement strand
AAGGAGTTGCTCAGTGATCGGCCTGATGTCCGCCACCGCGGCGGGGGCGGCGGCGCGCGACCGGCTGGCCGCGGCGTGGCCGGACCGCACGCGGGTGTACGACGGTCCCGTCAAGGACGCCGTACGGTCCGCGTTCGCGGAGTGCGAGCAGCTCGTGTGTTTCCTCGCCACGGGAGCCGTCGTACGGCTGATCGCCCCGCTGCTGGCCGACAAGCGCACCGACCCGGGGGTCGTGTGCGTCGACGAGGGCGGACGGTTCGCCGTGTCGCTGGTCGGCGGGCACGGCGGCGGGGCCAATGAACTCGCCGTGCAAGTGGGCGAGTTGCTCGCCGCCCAGCCCGTGGTGACCACGGCCACGGACGCGGTGGGCGTGCCGGGACTCGACACGCTCGGGTTCCCCGTGGAGGGCGATGTCGCCGGGGTCTCACGGGCCCTGCTGGACGGCGAACCGGTCGCCCTGGACGCCGAGTTGGCGTGGCCGCTGCCGCCGCTGCCGGTGTCGGACGGGGACGCTGCGCACGTCATCCGCGTCACCGATCGTGCCGTGGAGCCCGGCGAGCGGGAGGTCGTGCTGCGGCCGCCGTCCCTCGTCGTCGGGGTCGGCGCGTCCAAGGGTGCCCCGGTCGAGGAGGTGCTCGGGCTGGTCGAGAGCGCGGTGCGCGATGCCGGGCTGTCGCTCAAGTCACTCGCCCAACTCGCCACTGTCGACGCGAAGTCGGACGAGCCCGGCATCGTCGAGGCGGCCCAGCGGCTCGGTGTGCCGCTGGTGACCTACTCCGCCGAGGAGCTGGCCGCCGTAGAGGTGCCCAATCCGTCGGACGCGCCGCTCGCGGCCGTGGGCACGCCCTCCGTGGCGGAGGCCGCCGCACTCGTGGGCGGGGGCGAACTCCTCGTCCCCAAGCGGAAGTCGGAGCGCACCGACGGGCAACCGGCGATGGCGACCTGTGCTGTCGTACGGCGACTCGCGCGCGGCCGGCTCGCGGTGGTCGGGCTCGGGCCCGGCGCCCGGGATCTGCTCACCCCGCGCGCCAAGGCCGAACTCCGGCGCGCCGCCGTGCTCGTGGGGCTCGACCAGTACGTCGACCAGATCCGCGATCTGCTGCGGCCCGGGACCCTGGTCCTGGAGTCGGGGCTCGGCGCCGAGGAGGAGCGGGCCCGTACCGCCGTGGCCGAGGCCCGGAAGGGACAGGCCGTCGCGCTGATCGGCAGCGGTGACGCCGGGGTGTACGCGATGGCCTCGCCCGCGCTCGCGGAGGCGTCGGACGACATCGACGTGGTCGGAGTCCCGGGCGTGACCGCCGCGTTGGCCGCCTCGGCGATCCTCGGGGCGCCGCTCGGCCACGACCATGTGTCGATCAGCCTCTCCGATCTGCACACGCCGTGGGAGGTCATCGAGCGGCGGGTGCGGGCGGCGGCCGAGGCTGACATCGTGGTGACGTTCTACAACCCCCGTAGCCGGGGCCGGGATTGGCAGCTCCCGAAGGCGCTCGCGATCCTCGCCGGGCACCGGGAGCCGACGACGCCGGTCGGTGTCGTACGGAACGCCTCGCGGCCCGACGAGTCCAGCCGGCTGACGACACTGGCCGCGCTGGATCCGGCGACGGTCGACATGATGACGGTGGTGACCGTCGGCAACACGGCCACCCGGGACATCGCGGGGCGCATGGTGACGCCGCGCGGCTACCGCTGGCAGGCTTCACAGGCGGCGCAGGCATCGCAGGAGGTGGCGAAGTGAGCTCTGTGGACCGTGTGGTTCATCCGATCGAGGTGGAGTCCTACCGACGGCTGCGCGCCCGCCTGGACACCTCGCACTTCCCACCGCTGACCCGCGCGGTCGTGGAGCGGGTCGTCCACTCCGCGGCCGATCTGGAGTACGCGTCCGATCTCGTCCTGGACGAGGGCGAGTTGGCGAAGGCGCACAGCGCGCTGCACGCCGGGGCGCCGGTGGTCGTGGACGTGGAGATGGTCGCGGCCGGGATCACCCGGCGCGAGACCGTGTGCCGGCTCAGGGACGCCAAGTCCGGTCCTGGGACGACCCGTTCGGCACATGCGATCCGGCTCGCGTACGAGGAGGTCGGGCCCGGCGCCCTCTGGGTGATCGGCAATGCGCCGACCGCTCTGGAGGAGCTGCTGAGGCTGGACGTCTCCCCCGCGCTCGTCATCGGTCTGCCCGTCGGTTTCGTCGGCGCGACCGAGTCCAAGGCCGCGTTGCGCGAGAGCGGGCTGCCCGCCGTGAGCAACGTGTCCGAGAAGGGCGGTTCGGCGGTCGCCACGGCTGCCCTCAACGCCCTGCTGTATCACCCCACTTCATCATCCGATCGTCCTTCACCTTCCGATCCTGTCTTGTCTTCCGATCCCGTCTTGCCTTCCGACGCGTACCACCAGGAGAAATCGTGACCACCCCGCCGCCCGCCCTGCTCATCGCCGGACACGGCACCCGGGACGAGGCCGGAGCCGAGGCGTTCCGGGACTTCGTACGGGAGTTGGGCCGCCGTCACCCCGAACTGCCCGTCGCGGGCGGGTTCATCGAGCTGTCGCCGCCGCCGTTGGGCGACGCGGTGACCGAGCTGGTGGAGCGCGGGGTGCGCCGGTTCGCCGCCGTACCGCTGATGCTGGTGTCCGCCGGGCACGCCAAGGGGGACATCCCGGCGGCGCTGGCCCGGGAGAAGGAGCGGCACGAGGGGATGTCGTACACGTACGGGCGTCCGCTGGGCCCGCATCCCTCGCTGCTGAAGGTGCTGGAGCGGCGGCTCGACGAAGCGCTCGGCGAGTCGGCGCGCACTCCCGCCGACCGGGCCGACGTGACCGTGCTGCTCGTGGGGCGCGGGTCGACGGACCCCGACGCCAACGCCGAGGTGCACAAGGCGGCGCGGCTGCTGTGGGAGGGGCGCGGATACGCGGGCGTGGAACCGGCGTTCGTGTCGCTGGCGGCACCGGACGTGCCGAGCGGCCTTGACCGGTGCGTGAAGCTGGGCGCCCGGCGGATCGTCGTCCTGCCGTACTTCCTGTTCACCGGCATCCTGCCGGAGCGGGTGCGGCAGCAGACGGAGGGCTGGGCGGCGGCGCACCCGGAGATCAACGTACTGTCCGCCGAAGTCATAGGCCCTGAGCCGGAGTTGCTGGACTTGGTGATGGAGCGGTACCGGGAGGCGGTCAAGGGTGATCTGCGGATGAACTGCGACTCGTGCGTGTACCGCATCGCGCTGCCCGGTTTCGAGGACAAGGTGGGGCAGCCGCAGCAGCCACACTTCCACCCGGACGACGACGGCGACCATGACGGTCACCACCATGGACATCACCATCACGGCGGGCACGCCCATGCACACTGACAGAGCCCACGACCACGACCCGACGGACAGAGTCCACGATCTTCGTCATCACGGTGACGTCGAAGTCCGGGACGACGGCGCCCAGTTGATCGATCTCGCCGTGAACGTCCGCGCGGACACGCCCCCGGCGTGGCTGCGCGAGCGGATAGCCGGGTCGCTGACCGGCCTCGCCGCCTACCCGGACGGGCGGGCCGCGCGGGCGGCGGTCGCGGCGCGGCACGGGCTGCCGGTGGAACACGTCCTGCTGACGGCGGGCGCCGCCGAGGCCTTCGTGCTGCTCGCCCGTGCCCTGAAGGTCCGCCAACCGGTGGTCGTGCACCCGCAGTTCACGGAGCCGGAGGCGGCGCTGCGGGACGCGGGGCACGCGGTGGAGCGGGTGCTGTTGCGGGAGGCGGAGGGTTTCCGGCTGGATCCGGGGGCGGTCCCCGAGGACGCGGACCTGGTGTTGATCGGCAACCCCACGAACCCGACGTCCGTCCTGCACCCCGCCGCCGCCATCGCCCGACTGGCCCGCCCCGGGCGGACGTTGGTGGTCGACGAGGCATTCATGGACGCGGTGCCGGGCGAACGGGAGTCGCTGTCGGGCCGGACGGACGTCCCCGGCCTGGTGGTCCTCCGCAGCCTCACCAAGACCTGGGGCCTGGCGGGACTGCGGATCGGCTACGTCCTCGCCGCCCCCGAGACGATCGCCGAGCTGGAGCGGGCCCAGCCCCTGTGGCCGGTGTCCACGCCGGCGCTCGCCGCGGCGGAGGCCTGCATGGAGTCGCAGGCCCTGGCGGAGGCCGCCCACGCCGCCCACCGCATCACCGCCGACCGCGCCCATCTCGTCGCCGGTCTCACGGAGTTCGCCCCCGACGGCCTCCGCGTCATGGAGCCCGCCGAGGGCCCGTTCGTCCTCGTCCGCGTCCCCAACGCGGTCGCCGTACGCCGGCATCTGCGCGACCTGGGCTTCGCCGTTCGACGTGGGGACACGTTTCCGGGGTTGGACGGGGAGTGGCTGCGGTTGGCTGTGCGGGACCGGGCGACGGTGAACCGGTTCTTGCAGGCGCTGGACCAGGCGGTGACGTTGGCGGGGCGGTGAAGGGGGTCGCTTCCGGCCTTCGCCGGCCCACCCGCCCACCCGACTCGGCCGGCTGAGAGGTCACCTTCCAAGCCTTTCCCACCCACCCGCCCGACTCGCTCGGCCAAGAGGTCACCCTCCAAGCCTTTCCCACCCACCCGCCCGACTCGCTCGGCCAAGAGGTCACCCTCCAAGCCCTTCCCACCCACCCACCCGACTCGCTCGGCCAAGAGGGCGCCTTTCAAGCGCCCGAGACGGGTGGGTGGGTGGGAAAGGTTGTTGCCTCAGCCCCGACGCCGGCGCGCTGTCAGCACCGCTCCCCCGCCGAGCGCCAGCAACACCACCGCCCCGCCCGCGATGTACGGCGTCGTGGAACTACCCCCCGTCTCGGCCAACCCCGCCTCCGCAGGCGCCCCCTGTGGCTCAACATCCGGCGCCGGTTTCGAGGGAGGAGTCACGGCGGCAACCTTCGGCGCCTCACAAGTCGCCTGCGCCAAAGTCACCGTCCCCTCCACGTCGGCAACGTTCAGCTTCAACGGGTTGACGGAGACGTTGAGTTCGAGCGCGGTCGCAGCGGCCGTACGGGACGTGGTCTCGGTCTTGGACAGATCGAGCCGCACCGACCCGACCCCCGGCACCTGAACCTCCGTAGGCCCACCGGCGGTTACCGTGACCCGCTTGCCCAGCACCGTCACCGACCCGAGCAGATTCGACGTGGCGACCGGCGTCTTCCCCGCCTCACACGTCGCCTTGGACGTGACAGCGCCGACCTCGATGAGCGAGAGCAACGGCAGCCCGGGAACATGGAGCCTGGCATGGGCGAGGTTCGTGTACCCCTCGGCCTTCGTGCCGGAGACGGTCGCCTTCGCCGTGGCGACGTCCGCGCTGAGCACACTGAAGGACTGCCCACCGTTCACCCCGTCCAACTGGGCGGTGAGCGCGGTCTTTTCGGCACTCTGCGGTGCCTGGACCTCGTTGAGGGAGACCGCGAGCGGAACGTCCACGGTCTTGTTGAGCAGGGACACGTCGAGCCCGGTACGCAGCACGACGGCGCTCGCGCGACCCTGGTCGGTGCTCGCGTGGGCGGAACCCGCGCCGGCCAGCGCCACGGGACCGGCGGCGAGGACGGTCGCCGTGGCCACGGTGGCCCAACGGCGTGCGGGCATGCGGAAGTTGGTGCCGTTCAAGGTGTGGGACCCCCAGAAGAGACATGCTTGGGACCCGGTAAGAATTACCCACGAAGAGTGAACCGTCAGCGATCCCACGTCACTTCACCCCATCGTGGGTTTTCCGTGAACGTATTCGAATCGACTGGCGACTATTCGACCACCAGCCCGTTCAGCACCACCCGCCGCGGCGACGCCAGGACGCGCACATCGGCGCGCGGGTCCGCCTCGTACACCACGAAGTCCGCCGGCGCGCCCTCTTCGAGCCCGGGCCGCCCGAGCCACCGCCGCGCACCCCACGCGGTCGCCGACAGCGCCTCTACGGCCGGGATGCCGGCGGTGACGAGTTCGGCGACCTCGGCCGCCACCAGGCCGTGCGCCAGGGAGCCCCCGGCGTCCGTGCCGACGTACACCGGGACGCCGGCGTCGTAGGCGGCGCGCACGGTGTCGTAGCGCCGCTCGTGGAGTCGCCGCAGATGGGCGGACCAGCGCGGGAACTTGGCGTCGCCGCCCTCGGCGAGCTTCGGGAAGGTCGCGATGTTCACGAGGGTCGGGACGATCGCGACGCCCCGCGAGGCGAACAGCGGGATGAGGTCCTCGGTGAGGCCGGTCGCGTGCTCGATGCAGTCGATGCCGGCCTCGACCAGGTCGCGCAACGCGTTCTCGGCGAAGCAGTGCGCGGTGACGCGAGCGCCGAGCCGGTGGGCCTCGGCGATGGCCGCCTCCACCGCTTCGCGCGGCCAGCAGGCCGACAGGTCGCCGAGGTCGCGGTCGATCCAGTCGCCGACCAACTTGACCCAGCCGTCGCCGCGTTGGGCTTCCTGAGCGACGTACGCGACGAGTTCGTCGGGCTCGATCTCGTGGGCGAAGTTCCGGATGTAGCGGCGGGTGCGCGCGATGTGCTTGCCAGCGCGGATGATCTTCGGGAGGTCCTCGCGGTCGTCGATCCAGCGGGTGTCTGAGGGCGAGCCGGCGTCGCGGAGCAGGAGGGTGCCGGCCTCGCGGTCGGTGAGGGCCTGCTTCTCGGCGGTGGCCGCGTCGACGGGGCCGTGGGTGCCGAGGCCTACGTGGCAGTGGGCGTCGACCAGGCCGGGGAGGGCCCAGCCGTCGACCGTCCGGATGTCGTCGGCGTCGACGGGACGGTCGTAGGAGATGCGGCCGTCGATGACCCAGAGTTCGTCGCGGATGTCCTCCGGTCCCACAAGGACCCGGCCCTTTACGTGCAGCACGGCTTGATCGCTCATGGGACGCACGATAGTTCGTCGGGTGCGGGTTCGTGGGGGCTGGTCGCGCCCACGCGGCGGAGCCGCACATCGACGCAGCCCCGCGCCCCTAAGGGGCGCTCTCGTCGTCCTGTACTTCAGCCATCGCCGGGTCCAGGAGCCTCGACAGGAAGTGGCGGGTGCGGTCGTGCTGTGGGTTGGTGATGACCTGGGTCGGGGTGCCGTCCTCGACGATCACCCCCGCGTCCATGAACACGACCCGGTCGGCCACCTCGCGCGCGAATGTCATCTCGTGGGTGACCACCATCATGGTCATGCCCTCGTTCGCGAGCATCCGCATGACGGCGAGTACGTCCCCCACGAGCTCGGGGTCGAGTGCCGAGGTCGGTTCGTCGAAGAGCATCACCTCGGGGCCCATCGCCAACGCCCGGGCGATCGCGACGCGTTGCTGCTGTCCGCCGGAGAGGGAGGCGGGGTAGGCGGCGGCCTTCTCCGACAGGCCGACACGGTGCAGGTTCTCGGCGGCGACCTCGGCCGCCGCCGCCTTGTCGCGGCGGAGGACCCGGCGTTGCGGGAGGGTGAGGTTCTCGGTGACGGACAGGTGCGGGAAGAGGTTGAACTGCTGGAAGACCATGCCGATACGGCGGCGTACGGCGTCGATGTCGACATCGGGGTCGGTGATTTCGGTGCCGCCGACGAACACCCGTCCCCTGGTGGGTTCTTCGAGCAGGTTCACGCAGCGCAGGAGGGTCGACTTGCCGGAGCCGGAGGGGC
Source organism: Streptomyces sp. NPDC058469 (assembly GCF_042721125.1). Taxonomy (NCBI): domain Bacteria; kingdom Bacillati; phylum Actinomycetota; class Actinomycetes; order Kitasatosporales; family Streptomycetaceae; genus Streptomyces; species Streptomyces sp. NPDC058469. The sequence goes on along the minus strand of NZ_JBHXME010000207.1, from coordinate 9,573 downwards.
CGATGACGCACACCACCTCGCCCTGGCCGATCTCCAGGTCGATGCCGCGCAGCACCTCGTTGGAGCCGAACGACTTGTGCAGGCCCCGGACTTCGATCTCGGGCCGCTCGGTCTTGTCGGGCTTGTCGGGTGCGGTGCTCACGCTCATCGCACGGCCTCCCCCGTCTTCGTCTCCATGCGGCGGACCACGAAGCTCAGCGGGATCGTCACCAGCAGATAGCACAGGCCGGCCACCAGGATCGGCGTGGAGTTGGCTGTCGTACTCGCCAAGTCCCGTCCGTATTTGGACAGTTCGCGTTCCTCCAGGGTGACGCCGAGGAACAGGACCAGCGAGGAGTCCTTGAAGAGGAGGACGAGTTCGTTGGTCAGCGGCGGCAGGATGATCCGGAACGCCTGCGGGACGATGATCGACACCATGGCCCGCGCCTGCGAGAAGCCGAGCGAACGGGCCGCCTCCAACTGCCCCCTGGGCACCGCCTGGATGCCCGCGCGGATCGTCTCCGCCATGTACGCGGCCGACACCAGGCCGAGCGCGAGGGCGACCTTGCCGTACGTACCGCCGACGATCTCCGTGCCCGGGAAGGCGAGCGGCACGGCGACGCCGACGAAGATGAAGATCAGCAGGGCGGGCAGACCGCGGAAGATCTCGATGTAGATCCCGGCGAGCCAGCGGTACGGCCCGACCGACGACAGCCGCATCAGCGCGACGACCATGCCGAGGACGAGCCCGAAGACGAAGCCGGACAGGGTGTACAGCACGGTGTTCTTGAGGGCGAGCGTGATGACGTCCGGGAACATCTGCTTGGCGATGCTCCACTGCGCGAACTGGTTCTTCAGGCGGCCCCAGTCGGCCGTGACGGCGAAGGCGATCACGACGGCGGCGAAGACGGCGTACTGCACGCCTTGTGACAGCCTCCGTCTCTGACGTCTGCTCAGCCCCTGTTTCCGGGGCTGGAGTTGGAGGTCCGCGGTGTCGGACTTGCCGGTCATGAGGCCGACGGGGAGGCGGCCGAGGCGTCGTAGGGGCCGATCCACTTCTCGTAGAGCTTCTTGTACGTGCCGTCGGCCTTCGCGTCCTTGATGGCCTTGTTGATGGCGGCGAGGAGTTTCGTGTTGCCCTTCTTGACCGTGAAGCCGTACTGCTCACCGGTGTTGAGGTTGTCGACGACCTTGAAGGCGTCGGCGTTGGCCTTGGTCTTGAGCCAGCCCTGGACGACCGGGTAGTCGATGATGACGGCCTGGACCTGGCCGGTGCGCAGGCCGTTGAGGACGGCGTCGGAGGACTCGAAGGAGACGGGGTCGAAGCCCTTGCTCTTGGCGTAGTCCTCGCCGGTGGTCTGCGCCTGGGCGCCGAGCTTCTTGCCCTTGGTCTTCACGTCGGCGAGGGAGGTCAGGCCGCTCTTCCTGTCGACGAGGACGGCCTGGGTGGCGTCGAAGTACGGGTCGGAGAAGTCGACGTTCTTCTTGCGCTCGGCGGTGATGGTCATGCCGGCGGCGGCCAGGTCGCACTCGTCGGCGTTGAGGAAGGCGCCGGTCTTGAAGTTCTCGAAGGGGGTGTCGAGGATCTTCTGTTTCACGCCGAGGTTCTTGGCGACCAGGTCGATGAGGGAGACGTCGAAGCCCTGTACCTTGCCGTCGATCTCGGACTGGAAGGGCGGGTAGGGCAGGTGCGTGCAGGTCGTGAGCTGACCGGCCTTGACGAGTTCGACGCCACCGGCGGCGGTCTTCGAACCGCTGCCGCCGCTGCCGCTGGAGGTGCAGCCGGCCACGAGGACGAGTGCGGCCGTCGCGGTGGTGGCGGCCAGGGTGCGGGCCCGGCGGCCGAGGAGCGTGTTCACGGAGGCCTCCTGTGACGGAACTGTGGCTTCCGATTATTGGGAGCAGCGGGGTGACCCGCTCGCGGTGGGCTGCCGGTCACGGGGCCGTACGGGCTAAGAAGTCGCCGGTCAGAGGGGGCTCAGGGGCGCCGGTTACCCTCGTTCCCACCGAACCCCGCGAGTGAAAGAGCACCGCCGTGACGCACCCCTTCCTCGACCTCGCCCCGTTGAGCGCCGCGCACTTCGCCTCGATCGAGGGCCGGGTGGCCCGTCTGCTCGGTACCGAGCAGGATGTCGTGATCACGCAGGGCGAGGCGTTGCTGCCGCTGGAGGGGGCGATCCGTTCGACGGCAGGGCCGGGCACGGTCGCGCTGAACGTCATCACCGGCCCGTACGGGCAGACGTTCGGGAACTGGCTGCGGGACTGCGGTGCCGAGGTGATCGACCTCGCCGTCCCCTTCCACACGGCGGTGACCGCCGACCAGATCCGGGAGGCGTTCGCCGAGCACCCGGAGATCGACTTCGTGTCCCTCGTCCACGCGGAGGCGGCGACCGGCAACACCAACCCGGTCGCGGAGATCGGCGAGGTCGTGCGCTCGCACGGCGCGCTCTTCTACCTGGACGCGGTGGCCTCCATCGGCGCGGAGCCGGTGCTGCCGGACGCGTGGGGTGTCGACCTGTGCGTGATCGGCGCGCAGAAGGCGATGGGCGGCCCGGCGGGTGTGTCGGCGGTGTCGGTGAGCGCACGGGCGTGGGCCCGCATGGCATCCAACCCCGGAGCCCCGCGCCGCTCGTACCTCTCCCTCCTCGACTGGAAGGACCGCTGGATCGACGCGGGCCGCAAGGCGCTCCTCCACGCACCGGCCCAGTTGGAGATGCTCGCGCTGGAGGCATGCGTGGAACGCATCGAGTCGGAGGGCCTGGCCACGCTGATGCACCGCCACGCGACCGCGGCGACGGCGACGCGAGCGGGCGCGACCGCCCTGGGCGGCGGCCTCGAACCGTACGTCCACAAGGCCTCCGAGGCCGCACCAGTCGCTACGACGCTCAGGACGCCGCCGGGTGTCGTCGCGTCGGAGCTGGTGGCAAGGGCCCTGTCCGCGGACCCGACCCTGCCGCTCGCCGCGGGCGGCGGCGCCCTGGCGAAGGAGATGATCCGGGTCAACCACTACGGGGTGGACGCGACAGTGGGGGCGGTACGGACCTCCGTGGCAGCGCTGGGCGCGACGCTGGCCGAGCAGGGGGTACCGGTGGACCTGGAGGGCGCCCGGTCCGCCGTGGAGAACGCGTGGCGGTAGTCGCGGGCTCAGGTGCCCCTGGGGGCTCCGCCCCCGCCGATCGGCCCTGAAGGGGCCTCGTCCTCAAGCGCCGGACAGGCTGGATTATGTCGGCCTGCGTCGGAAAGGCACCGGCCCTGATTCAGAGGGCACCGGCGCAGAACCCCGTGCCATGCTCCCCCGCATGACCACTGACACGCCCCACACCCTCCCCGACGGCCGCCCCATCCCCTCCATGACCGGCGCCGAGCGCCCCATGCTCGAAAGCTGGCTCGGCTTTCATCGCGCCACGCTGGAGTTGAAGTGCGCCGGTCTGGACGACACACAAGTGCGGCTCGCGGCGGCCGAGCCCTCCTCGCTGACGTTACTCGGCCTGGTCCAGCACCTCGCCGAGGTCGAACGGAACTGGTTCCAGCGGGTGTTCGGGCTCGACGTGCCGACGGTGTACGGCACCGAGGACGGGTACGCCCTGGACCCCGGGCGTGGGATGGAGGAGGCGCTCACTGTGTGGCGCCGGGAGATCGCGCGGGGGCAGGAGCGCTGTGCCGGGCTGGCGCTGGACGGTCTCGGGCGGATCCCGGGCGGGCCGATGGCCGGGGCCGAGGTCAGTCTGCGGTGGGTGTTTGTCCACATGGTCGAGGAGTACGCGCGGCACAACGGTCACGCCGACATCCTGCGAGAAAGCATCGACGGTGTCACCGGCGCCTAATTCTGATGTAATTCCCGGGAATTTTATCGCCTTCTTTACGGGCAGCTTCCCACATTCTTCTGCCCGATTTCCGCGCACTCAAACGCAAAGAATTCGCGTAGATCTCGTGAGGGTTACATCCCTGTGACCCGTTACACAGGGCATCCTTTTTGCCCTTTATTTGTGGGTCAAAACGGTGCATACCTTGCACCCTCGCACGCGTGATAACACAGCACAGCCTCAGACGTAACCCCACTCCTCCATGCAATTTCGAATTTCCCTCGGTAAATTCATTTCGCATGACTGCCACCCAAGCAGACCTGCACATCGACCGCCCCACGGTGGCCGACGGCGCCGCGTTGTGGCGTATTGCCAAGGACTCGAACGCCCTCGACTTGAACTCGTCGTACAGCTATCTGCTGTGGTGTCGCGACTTCTCCGGTACCTCGGCCGTCGTGCGGGACGAGCGGGGGGAGCCGGTCGGCTTCGTCACCGGGTATGTGCGGCCGGACCGGCCGGGCACCCTGCTCGTGTGGCAGGTGGCGGTCGACGCCGCGCAGCGCGGTCGCGGGCTGGCCGCACGGCTGCTGGACGGACTCAGCGAGCGGGTCTCGGACGAGTATGGGCTGACCGAGATCGAGACCACGATCACACCCGGCAACACCGCGTCCGAGCGCCTCTTCACGTCGTACGCCGAACGTCACGGCGCCGCCGTCGAGCGCACGGTCCTGTTCGAGGCCGGTGACTTCCCGGACGGACCGCACGACCCCGAGGTGCTGTACCGCATCGGCCCGCTGAGCCTCTGAGGACCCCGCCGGTTCCCCCGGTCTTCCCGCCGCACCCCCTCACCCCCCACACCGAGGAGCGATTCGCGTGACCATCACCCAGCCCGATCTCAGCGTCTTCGAGACCCTGGAGTCCGAGGTCCGCAGCTACTGCCGCGGCTGGCCCACCGTCTTCGACCGGGCCCGGGGCAGCCGTATGTACGACGAGGACGGCCACGCCTACCTCGACTTCTTCGCGGGCGCCGGCTCGCTCAACTACGGGCACAACAACCCTGTGCTGAAACGGGCGTTGATCGACTACCTTGAGCGGGACGGCGTCACCCACGGGCTCGACATGTCGACCAGTGCCAAGCGCGCCTTCCTGCAGACCTTCCAGGACCTGGTGCTGCGCCCGCGCGACCTGCCGTACAAGGTGATGTTCCCGGGCCCGACCGGTACCAACGCCGTCGAGTCCGCACTGAAGTTGGCGCGGAAGGTGAAGGGGCGCGAGTCGATCGTGTCGTTCACCAACGCCTTCCACGGCATGTCGCTGGGGTCGCTGGCCGTGACCGGCAACGCCTTCAAGCGCGCCGGCGCCGGCATCCCGCTGGTGCACGGCACACCGATGCCGTTCGACAACTACTTCGACGGCAAGGTCCCCGACTTCCTGTGGTTCGAGCGGCTGTTGGAGGACCAGGGCTCCGGCCTCAACAAGCCCGCCGCCGTGATCGTCGAGTCCGTGCAGGGCGAGGGCGGCATCAATGTCGCACGCCCCGAATGGCTGCGCGCGCTCGCCGCGTTGTGCGAACGCCAGGACATGCTGCTGATCGTCGACGACATCCAGATGGGCTGCGGGCGCACCGGCGCGTTCTTCTCCTTCGAGGAGGCGGGGATCGTCCCGGACATCGTCACCGTGTCCAAGTCCATCAGCGGCTACGGCCTTCCGATGTCTCTGTGCCTGTTCAAGCCGGAGCTGGACATCTGGGAGCCGGGCGAGCACAACGGCACGTTCCGCGGCAACAACCCGGCGTTCGTCACCGCCACCGCCGCCCTGGAGACGTACTGGGCGGACGGTTCCGCGATGGAGAAGCAGACCCGGGCCCGCGGTGAGCAGGTCGAGCAGGGGCTGATCTCCATCACCGAGGAGAACCTCGCCGACATCAAGGAGTACCGGGGCCGCGGTCTGGTCTGGGGCATCGAGTTCAAGGACCCCGAGCGCGCCGGACGGATCTGCGCCCGCGCCTTCGAACTCGGGCTGCTCGTCGAGACGTCGGGCCCGCAGGGCGAGGTCGTGAAACTGCTGCCCGCGCTGACCATCACCCCCGAGGAACTGGACGAGGGTCTCAGCATCCTCGCCCGCGCCGTACGCGAAACCGTCTGACACCACATCCCCACCTGATACTGCGTCAAGGAGGCGTAAACAGCCCGTGATTGTTCGTTCGTTCAAGGAACTCGAAGGCACCGACCGGCACATCAAGGCCGCGTCCGGCACCTGGGAGAGCAAGCGCATCGTCCTCGCCAAGGAGCGGGTCGGTTTCTCGGTGCACGAGACCGTCCTCTACGCGGGTACCGAGACGTCGATGTGGTACGCGAACCACATCGAGGCCGTCGTCTGCGTCGAGGGCCACGCCGAACTCACCGACAACGAGACCGGGCAGACGTACACGATCACGCCCGGGACCATGTACCTCCTCGACGGACACGAGCGGCACACGATGCGGATCAAGGAGGACTTCCGCTGCATCTGTGTCTTCAACCCGCCCGTCACCGGACGGGAGGACCACGACGAGAACGGCGTCTACCCGCTGCTGACCGAACCCGAGGAGGTGTGACGAGCATGACCACCGTCACCAGCGTCACCGACCTGTATCCCAGCCGCGGCACCACCGAGGTGTCCGTCCCGCGCAAGGACCCCGTCGTCTGGGGCTCCCCCGACACCCCGGGGCCGATCCCGACGGCCGACCTCCAGGCCTTCGAGCGCGACGGCTTCCTCTCCATGCAGGAACTCCTGCGCGACGACGAAGTCGGCGTCTACCACCGGGAGTTGGAGCGGCTCGTCGCCGATCCGGCGATCCGGGCCGACGAGCGGTCGATCGTCGAGTCGAAGTCGAAGGAGATCCGGTCCGTCTTCGAGGTGCACCGGATCAGCGAGGTGTTCGCGCGGCTCGTGCGCGACGAGCGGGTCGTCGGGCGGGCGCGCCAGATCCTCGGTTCGGACGTGTACGTCCACCAGTCCCGGATCAACGTGAAGCCCGGCTTCGGCGCGAGCGGCTTCTACTGGCACTCGGACTTCGAGACCTGGCACGCCGAGGACGGTCTGCCGAACATGCGCACCGTGTCCGTGTCGATCGCGCTCACCGAGAACCACGACACCAACGGCGGCCTCATGATCATGCCGGGCTCGCACCGGACGTTCCTCGGCTGCGCGGGCGCGACCCCCGAGGACAACTACCGCCAGTCGCTCCAGATGCAGGACGCGGGCACCCCGTCCGACGAGGCGCTGACGGGCATGGCCTCCGAGTACGGCATCAAGTTGTTCACGGGCAGGGCCGGTTCGGCGACCTGGTTCGACTGCAACTGCATGCACGGCTCCGGGGACAACATCACGCCGTTCCCGCGCAGCAACGTCTTCATCGTGTTCAACAGCGTGGAGAACAAGGCAGTCGAGCCGTTCGCCGCGCCGGTACGACGGCCCGAGTTCATCGGGGCTCGGGACTTCACGCCGGTGAGGTGACGGGAGGGCCAGGCGGTTCGTCGCAAGGGCACCTCGGTCACGGCGACCGGGGTGCCCTTCGCGGCATCAGCCTCTACCTCGCCTCAGCCTCTTCCTCGCCTCAGCCGGCCAGGACGTCCAGCAGGCGGTCGACGTCCTCAGCGGTGTTGTAGAGGTGGAAGGCGGCGCGCAAGTTCCCCGCCCGGTCGGAGACTTCGACCCCCGCCGCGCTCAACTCGCCCTGCCGGTGGCCGAGTCCGGGCACGGAGACGATCGGTGAGCCCGGGGACGCGACAGGCTCGTGGCCGAGGATGTCGAGGCCCGCGCGGAAGCGGTCGGCGAGGGTCAGGTCGTGGGCCCGCACCGTCTCCACGCCCAACTCCTCCAGCAGGGCGAGCGAGTGGCGGGCACCGGCGTAGGAGAAGAGGGCCGGGCTCTCGTCGAACCGGCGGGCGGAGTGGGCGAGTTCCTCGACCGGGCCGTAGCAGCTGTCCCAGGGCGCCTCGCCCGCGACCCAGCCGGCGAAGACCGGGTTGAGGCCGCCGAGGTCCGCCGGGGTGACCAGGAAGGCGACCCCGCGCGGGCAGAAGAGCCACTTGAAGCCGACGGCGGCGACATAGTCGTAGGCGTCCGCGTCGAGGTCGAGCCAGCCGGCGGCCTGCGAGGCGTCGAGGTACGTACGCGCCCCGTGTTCGCGTGCCGCCGCCCGGAGTGCGGGCAGGTCGGCGATCCTGCCGTCGGCGGACTGGGCGGCGCTGACCGCGACGAGCGCGGTGCCGGGGCGTACCGACTCGGCGATCCGCTCCAGCGGGACGCTGCGCACCTTGAGGTCGGGGCGCATGTGGAAGGGGTTCACCACGGAGCTGAAGTCGGCCTCGGCGGTGAGGACTTCGGCGCCCGCGGGCAGCGAGGAGGCGATCAGCCCGCTGTAGACGGCGACCGAGGCCCCGGCCGCCACCCGGCCGACCGGCACGCGGGTCAGCCGCGCGAAGGCGGCGCGGGAGGCCTCGACGTCGTCGAACATGTCGGTCGGCGTGCCGACCGCGGCGGCCTCGATGGCGGTGTGCATCGCGGTGACGGTACGGGTCGGGAGGAGGCCGGTGCTCGCGGTGTTGAGGTAGGTGTTCTTCGGGGCGAACTCGGCGCGGACGAGGCTCTCGAAGGTCTCCATGCCACCACTCTGCGGTGCCGAGGAGCCCTCGTCCATTGCGATTTTTTACGTGGATCCGCTAAGGAACGCTTATAGGTCGCAGCATGATCGACGGGCGATCGGCCCTGACCAGCACCTTTTCAAGCGTGGGTCTGCGGCTGTCAGGCCTGCGGCACCGCGCACCCGTCGGGACCACAGGCCTCCGCGCCGCCGTCGGCACTGCTGTCGATCAGCTTCAGCGGGGAGTGCTCGCCCCACGCCTGGGTCAGCGCCTGGGCGAAGACCTCGGCGGGCTGGGCGCCGGAGACGCCGTACTTGCGGTCGAGGACGAAGAAGGGGACGCCGTTCGCACCCAGTTCGGCGGCCTCGCGCTCGTCGGCGCGGACGTCGTCGGCGTACGCGGTCGGGTCGGCCAGCACCTTGCGGGCGTCCTCGGCGTCCAGTCCGACACCGGCGGCGAGCTCGACGAGCCGCTCGTCACTGTCGAACACGGACCGCTCCTCGGCGAAGTTCGCCTTGTACAGCGCCTGGATCAGCTCGTCCTGGCGGCCCTGCGCCTTGGCGAAGTGGAGGAGGCGGTGCATGTCGAAGGTGTTGCCGTGGTCACGGTCGCGGGTGCGGTAGTCGAGACCCTCGGCGGCGGCCTGCGCGCCCAGGTTGTCCTCGCCGGCCTGCGCCTGCGCCTCGCTCATGCCGTACTTCTTGGTGAGCATCTTGAGCACGGGCTGGGTGTCGCCCTTGGCGCGCCCCGGGTCCAGTTCGAAGGACCGGTGCACGATCTCGACGCCGTCGCGGTGCGGGAACGCGTCGAGCGCCTTCTCGAAGCGGGCCTTGCCCACGTAGCACCAGGGACAGGCGATGTCCGACCAGATCTCGACGCGCATTCTTCGGCTCTTTCCAGGACGTACGGAGGAACGGAGACTCCCTCCGTCTCCCCCGTGAACGTTCAAGTGCCTCGCTTCATTCCTCAGGTGTCGCGGATGCTTCTGGGCTGTGGGGCGGAATGCCTGCGCGGCTGTGTGGGGGTGCGCCTTGCGCCTGCGGCCGGGTTGTGGGTCGGGGACGTGCCGGGGGGGTATCCGTCCTCGGCCCCGCTCGTCCGTCGCCCGCAGCTTCGGCGGCTCCCCGCTGGTCAGCGCCTCGGTCAGGGCGTCGGGCAGTCGT
>NZ_JBHXME010000206.1:0-17317 GCF_042721125.1 Streptomyces sp. NPDC058469 | reverse complement strand
GCGGCGGCTTTCCGAAGGATCTCGTTGTCCTCCCTCAGCCGCGCGTTCTCCCGCCGCAGGCGTTTGAGCTCGTCCTGGTCGGCGGGGGTCATGCCGGCATCACTTCCGCCGTCCGCTGCTTCGAGCTCGTAACACGATCATGATCGGTGCTTCCTCAGTCGCCTCCAGCAGATGAGGCCACAGGCCAACGAAATGAAGGCGTCGTGGAGTTCGGTCCGACGTTCCCATCGGACGGCGAGGCGTTTGAACTGGTGGAGCAGGGCGAAAGTCTGCTCCACGACGTAACGGAGCTTGCCCAGGCCCTTGATGTTCGGTGCACCCTTGCGTGAAATCACCGGCAGGATTCGCCGCTTGCGCAGCTCTTCGCGGTTGGGGTTGGAGTCGTAGCCCTTGTCACCGAGCAGCGAGTCGGGGCGGCGGCGCGGGCGCCCGGGCCGTCCGGCCACGGGAGGGATGCCGTCGACCAGGGCAAGGGTCTGGGTGACGTCGTTGACGTTGGCAGCGGTGGTGATGACCTTGAACGGGGTACCGCGTCCGTCGCAGATCAAATGGTGCTTGCTGCCCGTCTTGCGCCGGTCGACCGGCGACGGACCGGTGTCGGATCCCCTTTTTTCGCGCGGATGTGGGAGCCGTCCACACACGCCCTGGATCAGTCGAGTTCGCCGGCCGCGTTCAGCTCGGCGAGCAGAATGCGGTGCAGTTGGTCGAAGACATCGGCCTGCTGCCAGCGATCGAGGCGTCGCCAGCAGGTCTGTCCGGAGCCGAAGCCCAGCTCCGGTGGCAGAAGTTGCCAGGCTATGTCGTTGTAGAGGACGTACAGGATGCCCTGAAGGCACAGCCGGTCCGGTACCGGTTGCGGGCCCGGTGACTTCTCCGGCCAGGGCGGCAGCAGCGGCCCGATCAGCGCCCACAAGTCGTCGTCCACGATCCACGGCCGATTGCTCACACCCTCCTGAACGGCCGAGTCGTCACACCGGTCACGCGCAACCAACTGCGACAGGCCAGCTCGGTTGGCGACGCTCGCCGACTCAAGTGCCCCCCCATTCACGGCAGCAGCTCGCGCGCTACGACGGCCGGGGCGCTTCATCGGTGGCCGAGGTACTTTCCAGCGGAAGGCGGTCGCGGTAGTACTCCGATTCCAACCACTGCTCCATCACGAGGACCGGGCGCGAAAGCCACACGTCCCCGACCTTCTGTGAACGCAGAAGAAGCCCCAGATCGGTCAGCGAAAGGGAGCCGTCGGGGGTGTACAACAGGCAGCTCCCGACCTCGGCGGCGTAGTCAAGCAGGAACTGCTGCACCTGCTCGGGATCGCGGCCCGCCAGCGCAAAACCCTCAAGCAAGACCTGCGGACCCGTGACCGCATCCAGTGCAACGCACGCCAACCGGCCAGCGTCGTAGAACACCTTCACCCCATCGGCGAAGTCTTCCTGCCCATATGGTGCGCCTACCTGCTTGTGCGGCCCAGGGACCTGGAGCGCGTCGGCGACCTCGGCCGGGCTCATCCCGAACCGCAGAGGCCCCAAGCCGACTTCGGGCAGCAACTCCCAGCGCACCCGTTCCTCGCCCGCCGCACTCACCTGCACTGCCCCCTCACCTGGCCGCTACAGGACCGTGTCCGCGTTTTCTGGCAAGCACCACGTGCGAGGCCAGCGCCCAAAGTGCCACCTGAGCTGCTTCAGTGCCAACTGAAGCGTTCAGCCACACCACAAGATCGTGTTACGAGCTCTTCGCGACGGGCCTTGTCGTCGCGGACCCAATTGCGCAGCGTCTCGAGATGGATGCCCAGACTCCGGGCAATGTCCGTGAGGGAACGGTCCTTCGAGGAGTGCACGAGATCCAGTGCGTCCCGCTTGAACTCCGGGGGGTAATTCTTCCGCTTTGCCACCATGGATCACTTCCCCTGGATGACGAAACATCCAGCGTCCAGGTGTCGGAATTTCGGGGGTCACTCCAATACGGGATGCCACCTTGTGGACCAGCCGCGCGCGCAGGTCGACATCGCCGTCATGATCCAAAGCGTCGCTGGCGATCTCCAGGTACGAGAAATGGCCGCCGGTGACGCTGGTGGCATAGGTGGCGAGGCGATATGGCATCCCGGCGTGAGGTCCGAAAACAGGGTTTCGTTGACGTCGGTTACTCGCCGCAGGGCAGCTGGCACCGCTGCCCTGGGGACCAGTTGGGGACCACACGGTGCTCGCGCTCCTGAGCGGCACCCACACGGACGCACGTCCTGCACCCTAGTTCTGCCTGATATATGAAGATATTTCCTGTGGTTCTTACCCCTGGGGGTCAAGGGGTCGCAGGTTCAAATCCTGTCGTCCCGACTTGAGAGAGTCGTAGGTCAGGGCCGGTTTTCGGAGATATCCGAAACCGGCCCTTGGTCGTTCTGGGCATCGAGCCGGACGGCGTCCTGTCGCGTGCCTACAGCTCCTCGCCCGGCGACGGTGCGTAGTTCATCGGGCCTGCCATTCGGGCTCGCGCTTCTCGGCGAAGGCGCGCGGGCCCTCGACCGCGTCGTCGCTGTGCATCCGGCGCTCCTCCCACGGGTACCGGGTGGCGAACGCCGACTCCAGAGGCAGGGCGGCCGACTTGGTGGCCGCCTCCTTGACGGCGCGGACTGCCAGCGGCGCGCAGCGCACGATGTCCGTCACCCAGGTCTCGGTGACATCATCGAGGTCGCCGGACGCCGCGACCTCGTTGACCAGGCCGAGTTCGTAGGCACGCTGCGCGGTCATCGGCCGCCCCGTCAGCAGATGCCCCATCGCCGTCTTCCACGGCAGCTGCCGGCTCAGCCGGAACACGCCGCCGGCCCCCGCGACGAGCCCGAGCCTGGCCTCCGGCAGGGCGAAGGTCGCGTCGTGGGAAGCGACGACGATGTCACAGGCCAGGACGAGTTCGAACCCACCGCCCAGGGCGTATCCGCGCACCTTGGCGACGACCGGTTTGGCCAGATCGAACCGCTCGGTGAGCCGCGGCCAACCAGGCTTTCCCCGACTGCCGAAGGTGGAGGGAGCGGCCTGACCCTCCTGTTCCCGGCGCGCCAGCTCCTTCAGATCCTGTCCGACGGACAACGCACGGGAACCGGCGCCGGACAGAACGCCGACCCACATGTCGTCGTCGGCTTCGAAGTCGTCCCAGATCTCCGCGAGTTCCTCGTGCATCCGCAGATCCATCGCGTTGAGGACCTCGGGCCTGTCGAGCGTTATCCGGGCAACGTGGGCGCTCTTCTCGTAGCGCACTCTTGGACGCTGAGGCATGCCGGGGACTTTAGCCCGCCCGGGGCGCGGCCATCCGTGAACGGCGTGTCAGTTCCGCTACGAGGGGGTCGGGTCGGCTTGGGACGGACTCGGGCTGGCGGACGGGCTCGGACTGTCCGTGGACTGGCTCGGGCTGGCCGACGGACTGTCCTGAGGAGGGGCCTGCTCCTTGTCGTTGTGGCCGCACGCGGCCAGCGCGGTCACGAGGCTCGCCGTCCCCAGCCCTGTCACGAAGGTGCGGCGGCTCATCGCTCCCGGAATGCCGGACGTCCTGGCCATGCGTCACTTCCTGTCGCCTCGTCTCGGACCGGCCGGCGAGGCGCCGCCGGCCGGAGCGTGGGAACACGCTCCGCTCACCGTATGGATCAGGGGCGCCGGTTGTTCGACATTACGGCGAAAGACACCTCGCGGACGACGCGATCGAGACAGCCCACGGCCCGCGCCATCGCTACGACGGCGACGACGGCGTGTCAAGCGGCTCACGAGCCGTCCGGCCGAACGCGTAAGTGATCACCGGCCGTTCAACCGGCGCGGGGCCGCAGTTGAACGACTGCCCTGGTGAACGCACCATTGATCGCCCGGGTGACGTCGGGTCATAGTGCTGCGGCAAGGACCCTTTTCCTTCGCCGGAGGTACTCCCGTGGCAGTGCGAGACATCGCGTACACCGAGCGGCGCTTCCATGCTTGAGCTGACCCGCGAGGACGTGGCCGGGCTGCTCGGCAAGGTCGATCTCGTCGACGTCGTACGCGAAGTGTTCCTGGCGCACGCGTCCGACCGGACCGTGCTGCCGGAGGAGAGCTGTCTGCGGTGGACCAACGACCAAGGTGAGTCCTGCCGCAGTCTCAACATGCCCGGTCTCGTGGAGATCGACAGTCGGCGCATCGCCGGAACGAAGATCATCAACGCGAGTCTGGGCAATCCGGACCGCGGCCTGCCCCGCGCCGGCGGAATCGTCCTGCTCTTCGACATCACCACCGCCCGGCTGGTGTGTTCCATGGACGCGGCGCACATCTCCGCCGGCCGAACGGCGGCGGTGAGTGTGCTCGCTGCGGAGCTGCTGTGGGCCCGACCCGCCCGTTCCATCGGGTTGGTGGGTGCCGGGGCCTTGGCCGAGGCACATCTCGACCTGGCCTTGCGGAGATGGCCGTCGGTACGGGAGGTCCACCTCCACGACCAGGTGCCCGAGCGTGCGGTACGCCTCACCGAACGTCTGGGAGACACGTTCCGCACGGTCGCCTTCCACGTCGCCTCCAGCGCCGAGCAGGCGGTGCGCGAAGCGGATCTGGTCATCCCCGTGACCACCACGACGACCGGCTACATCCCGGCCGACTGGATCGCCCCCGGTACCGTCACGGTCAACGTGTCGCTGGACGACCTGCTCCCCGACGCGTTCACCGCCGCCGACATGGTGATCGTGGACGACTGGAGCCTGGTCGCCGCCGACACCACGCGGCTGCTCGGCAGGATGCACCGCTCCGGTGACGTACTGCCGCCACCGCGCCACCGGACATCCGGTGACGCCGGACACCCGGCGCCCGCCGTCGAGGTCGCAGCCGAACTGTGCGACCTCATCAGCGGCGCCGCGACGGGCCGGAGGTCCGCCGAGGACCGCATCGTGGTGAACCCGTTCGGCATGTCACTGCACGACGTGGCGGTGGCCGGAAAGCTCTACCACGAGCACTGCGAGCACCACGACACAACGATCATCACGTCCACCTGATCATCACGTCCACCTGATCACCACGCGCACCTGATCACCACGACCGCGTGATCACCACGATCACATGAGTTGACCAGCTCCTGCTTTGACCGGCGATCGTTTCCAGAAAACGTGTCATCGCCCGGTGAGGAGTGCGAATCAGCGTTCGCTGCGGCAGCGCAGAGCACACATCAATCAGATTCATTGTGCGGATGTCGATGTCGAAGGATCGCGACCGACGGTGTTTCCTGACGGGCACCGTATCGGTCAGCACCTTCTCAACGGGCCGGAGAGATGCTCTCGACGGCGTATCCGGAAACCAATTCGTCGTATGCAAGGTACGGAGAGGAAATCAGCATGGACAGGCTGGAACTCGACGAGACTGAAATCGGCGCGATGACAGAACTCGTCGACGAGTTCGAGGACGAATTCGCGACCCTCGACTCCGAGGAGACGCTGCACCGCGCCACCGTGCTTGCCCACCAACTTCCCAACAGGGTCAGGCTCCACCTGAACGCTTTCCGGCTGGAGCAGCTGTCGGGCGTGCTGTGCATATCCGGCTACCCGGTCGACCAGGACCGGCTCGGCCCCACGCCGGCGCACTGGCGCGGCCAGTCGGGGCCTTCCCCCGCACACCGCGAGGAACTGCTCCTCATGCTCTGCAGCTCGCTCCTGGGCGACCCGTTCTGCTGGGCGACCCAGCAGGACGGCAGGATGATCCACGACATCATCCCCATCCAGGGCCATGAGCACGAGCAACTGGGTTCCAGCAGCGAGGCGCTGCTGACCTGGCACACAGAGGACGCCTTCCACCCGCTCAGGGGCGACTTCCTGTCGTTCGCCTGCCTCCGCAACCCCTACGGTGCCGCGACGACCGTCGGATACGCGGACGCGCTCCAACTGCCACAGGACGTACGGGAGACGTTGTCCGAGGAGCGGTTCGTCATCTGCCCCGACGAGTCGCACCTCGGGAAGAACAACTCCGTGCAGGACCCCGAACGCCTCGAATCCTTCGAGGAGATCGAGGAGATGCAGCGCAACCCCGATCTGGTGGCCGTCCTCTTCGGCAACCCCCAGCAGCCCTACCTCCGGGCCGACCCGTATTTCATGAGCGTCGCGGACGGGGACGACCAGGCGCGCTTCGCACTCGACACGCTGGTCAAGGCGATGGACGAGGCGATGTTCGATCTCACGCTCGCCAGCGGTGACTTCTGCTTCCTGGACAACTTCCGGGTCGTCCACGGCCGCAAGCCCTTCAAGGCCCGCCACGACGGAACGGACCGGTGGCTCAAGCGTGTCAACGTCACCGGCGATCTGCGCAAGTCCCGTGCCGCGCGGGACGCCAGGGCGGTGCGCGCCAGCCGCTGACCTGTCCGGCACCGCGACATTCCGACACGGAGAACGAGGGCACACCATGAGACTTCGGTCCGCACCGCTCGAGGACTGGCTGCGCGACTACTACTTCACCGCCGAGATCGACATCAGCTCCAGCGGGTTCCACTCGTACTCCATGGCGGAGCTGCGCGCGAAGACCGGCCTGCGCCACGCGGACGTCGACCGGCTGGTCTTCGACGACGGTTACTCCCTCGGCGCACCCGAAGTGCGGGCCGCCGTCGCCCGTCACCGCGGGGGCGTCGACCCGGACAAGGTGATGACGACGAGCGGCTCGGGCGAGGCCCTGTCCCTCGTCCTCAGCGCGCTGCTGCGCCCCGGCGACGAGGTCGTCGTCGTCCAGCCCGGCTACCACCTGCTCGTCGAGTACGCCATCGCACTCGGCTGCACGATCAAGACCTGGCGGCTGGACCCCGACCAGGACTGGCAGCCCTCGCTGGACGAGCTCGCCGAGCTGGTGGGCGAGCGCACCCGGGCGATCATCGTGAACTTTCCGCAGAACCCGACCGGCGCCACCCTCACCGAGGCTCAGCTGGACCGTCTCGTCGGCCTCGCGGAGGGCATCGGCGCGTACGTCCTCTGGGACGGCGCGTTCACCGACCTCACCTACGACGCCCCGCCGCTGCCGGAGATCACCACCCGGTACGAGCGCGCGGTCAGCTTTGGCACCTTCTCCAAGGCGTTCGGGCTGCCCGGCCTGCGGTTCGGCTGGTGTGTGGCGCCCCCGGAGCTCCTCGCCGACTGCGTCCGCATCCGTGACTACACCACGCTGCACGTGTCGCCGCTCGTCGAACTCCTGGCCCTGGGTGTCCTGGAGAACGCCGAGGCGTTCATCCAGCCGCGCCTCGACCAGGCCAGGATCAACCGCGCGACCCTGACGAACTGGGCCGCGGCCCACCCCGAACTCGTCACGCTCGCGGTGCCGGCGGGCGGAGTCACGGCCTTCCCGCGGCTGACGGGCCCGGCCGATGTGGACGAGTTCTGCGACGAGCTCTTCCAGAAGCGCGGCGTCCTTGTCATTCCCGGGTCCTGCTTCGGCCGCCCCCGGCACATCCGGGTCGGCTTCGGCGGCACAGCCGACCTGCTCCAGGAAGGCCTGGAGCGCCTGACGCTCGCACTGACCGACGCCCGCGGCTGAACCGCTGACGCCCGGTCGGTCCGCCGGGTCCCCCTGTCCGGGGACGGCGCCGTCCCTCGCACGGGGGACGGTGCCGTGGCTGGCTGGAAGGACGATTCCGAGCGGCGCCGACTGCCATAATGACCAGCGTGCACCGTGTGACGGCTTGGCGTGACACCTGGATCGCAACACGACGGCGGGTGACGGAACTACCGCATGTGAGTGCGCTGTCCGGGACCTTTCTCGTGCTGCTCGCCGTCCTGGAATCGCTGGCGGAGTTCGTCGGCGCCCACGGGTCGATTCCCCGGCTGTTCGCCGACGCCACCGCGAAAGCCGGCCCGCACGGCAGCGCGGCAGGCCTGCAGTTCGCCATGGTGGTCGGCCTGTTGTGCCTGTCCACCGCACTGCCCTTGGTGTTCCTGCGTCCTCTGGTGGCCGGGATCACCGTCACCGCGGCGAGCGTCGGCTCGCTCCTGATCTTCGACACACTGACCCTGGCGGGCATCGCCGCCCAGCTCGTCGCCCAGTACCGGCTCGGCCGCAGCGGCTCGGTCCTGTCCGCCGCGCTCCTCGGCACACCCTTCCTCGTCCTGGCCCTGACGGGGCCCGACGACACCGACTACCGCGTACGGGTCGTGGTCGTCGCGGCACTGGCCCCACTGGCCGCCTTCGTCGGGCTCGTCGTCCGCTCCAACGAACAGGACCGGCAGCACAGCGCCATCCGCGAGGTCATGGACGGCACCCAGTGGGAGAACGCCGCACGCGGAGAACGCGTCCGTATCGTCCGTGAACTGCACGACGTCGTCGGCCACCACATCTCCATGATCGCCGTACAGGCCGAGACGGCCCGGATGGCCACCCCCGGCATGCCCGCCGAGGGAGCCGAACGGCTGCTCGGTATAGGGGACACCGCCCGCGCGGCCCTGAACGAAATGCGTCGGCTGCTCGGCGTGCTCCGCGAGGACACCGACTCCGTCGTCGGAGGCGACCGCCGGCCGCAGCCCGACCTGCGACAGCTCCACGAACTGCTCGAAGAGGCACGCAAGGCGTCCGCGACGTCCATCCGCCTCATCCTCAGCGGATCGCCGAGCGAACTGGACCCCGGCATCGAACTGGCCGCCTACCGCATCGTCCAGGAATCCCTCACCAACGCCCGCAAACACGCCACCGGCGCCGCTGTCGACGTGGAACTCACCTACACCGACGAAGCCCTGCACGTGCGCGTCCGCGACAACGGCCCGGGACCGCTGCCCGACCGGACCACCGGCGGACACGGCCTGCTCGGCATGCGGGAACGCGCGTCCGCGGTCGGCGGCGACGTACACACCGGTTCGGCGTTCGGCGGCGGCGGTTTCGTCGTCGAGGCGCGCTTCCCCGCCAAGACGGAAGGGACCCCATGAACACCCCGTCCTCGCTGATCAGGGTCGTTGTCGCCGACGACCACGTCGTGGTCCGCACCGGCTTCGCCGCGCTGCTCGACAGCCAGCCGGACTTCACCGTCGTGCGGACCGCCTCCTCCGGAGCGGAAGCGGTACGGGTCTGCCGCGAGGTCTCGCCGGACGTTGTCCTCATGGACATCCGCATGCCCGAGATGGACGGCATCGAGGCCACCAGACAACTCGTCGGCTCCTCGCCCGACGGCGTCGACGCACCACGCATCCTCATCCTCACGACGTTCGACCTCGACGAGTACGTGTACGACGCGCTGCGCGCCGGAGCCAGTGGCTTCCTCCTCAAAGAGGTCACCGCGGAACGGCTCTTCGAGGCCGTACGCGTCGTCGCCGCCGGGGACGCCCTGCTCGCACCCGGCATCACCCGCCGGCTCATCAGCGAGTTCGCCCTGATGCCCGCCAGACCGGACGCCTCGCCGCCGCCCGGCATGAAGGCGCTCACCGCACGCGAGCGAGAGGTCCTGCTGCTTGTCGCCGAGGGCCTCTCCAATCCGGAGATCGGCGCCAGGCTGGTCGTCGGCGAGGAGACGGTGAAGACACACGTCAGCCGCATCCTCGGGAAGCTCGCACTGCGCGACCGTACGCAGGCCGTGATCGCCGCGTATGAGACGGGACTTGTCGTTCCCGGCTCCCGCAAGTCGGAATAGCACTCCGCCGGCACCGCTCGTCCGAGGGCTCATCCACGGACCATCCCCGCCTCGGCGGCGCGTCCGAGTGTTCAACTGCGGCACGGCGTCAGTTGAATACCACCGTCGGCGCCTGAACCTATTGCTACTTCGGAGCGCACTCGGGGATGCTTGCAGCCGAGCGAAGCTGTGCCGAAATAATGCGAGAGAATTCCGTGAGGAGATACCCGCTGTGAAAGTGACGGTGCAGGCTCCGGCCGACGAACCGCCGCCCGAGGGAAATCCTCCGGGCCGAGAAGGCCATCAGCGAATTCGCCCAGGAATCGTTCCGAGGATTATTCCCTATGCGAAGCCGTATCGGCTGCGTCTCCTTTTTCTGATAGGCGCGTCCGCGCTGGGTGCACTCGTCACCGCGGCCAGCCCCCTGCTGTTCGGCATCATCATCGACAAGGGCATCACCCCGCGGAAGACGGATGTCGTGATCGCGGTGGCCGGCGCCCTGCTCGCGCTGGCCCTGTTCGAATCCCTCACGACGTACTGGCAGGCCAAACTCTCCGCGCAGATCGGTGAGGGCCTCATCTACGACCTGCGTACCGCCGTGTTCGGACACGTCCAGGCGCAGCCCCTCGCGTTCTTCACCCGGTCCCAGACCGGATCCCTCGTCAGCAGGCTGAACACGGACGTCATCGGGGCACAGCAGGCGATCACCGTGCTGATGGCCGAGACCGTCAACACCGTGCTGACGCTCGTCCTCGTCCTCGCTGCGATGTTCTACCTCTCGTGGCAGCTCAGCCTCATCGCGCTGGTGATGGTCCCCTTCTTCCTCTTCCCCGGAAAGATCATCGGTCGTCGCATGCAGCGCCTCGCCAGGGGCACCATGCAGCTCAACGCGGAGATGGGCTCGCTGATGAGCGAGCGCTTCAACGTCGCCGGGGCGATGCTCAACAAGCTGTACGGTCGCCCCGCCCATGAGTCCGCCGTGTTCGCGGGGCGGGCCCGCGAAGTCCGCGACATCGGTGTGAAGACCAACGTGACGGCACAACTCCTCGGCATCGTCATGGGCCTTACCGCCTCGGTGACCCTCGCGCTGCTCTTCGGAATCGGCGGCCTCCTCGTCGTCGACGGCGCCTTCGCCCTCGGCACCCTCGTCTCCCTGGTCACGCTCGTGGGCCGCCTCTACACCCCCATCCAGCAGCTGTCGAGTGTGCAGGCCAACGCGATGACCGCGCTGGTCAGCTTCGACCGGGTCTTCGAGATCCTCGACCTCGAACCCCTGGTCAAGGAACGGCCGGGAGCGAGGACGTTGCCCGCCGCCGGCGGGACCTCCACGGGCACGGCCGCACCGGAGATCGAGTTCGACAAGGTCTCCTTCCGCTACCCCGCCGCCGGCGAAGTCTCCCTGGCCTCACTGGAGTCGATCTCCCTGCCCCACCAGGAACGCGGCGACGACGCCCTGGTCCTCAACGAGGTCAGCTTCCGGGCACCCGCCGGAAAGCTCACGGCACTCGTCGGCCGCTCGGGCGCCGGCAAGACCACCATCACCAACCTGATGCCGCGCTTCTACGATCCCGTCTCCGGTTCCGTACGCATCGCAGGCCACGACCTCCGTGATGTCACCCTGGCCTCCCTGCAGGACACGGTCGGCGTGGTCACCCAGGACGCCCACCTGTTCCACGAGACCATCCGGGCCAACCTGCTGTACGCCCGCCCGGACGCCACCGAACGCGACCTCGTCGAGGCCTGCGAGGCGGCCAGGATCTGGGGCACCGTCGCCACCCTGCCGAACGGCCTCGACACCGTCGTCGGCGACCGTGGGTTCCGGCTCTCGGGCGGCGAGAAGCAGCGCATCGCCCTGGCCCGGCTGCTGCTCAAGGCCCCGCCCGTGGTGGTGCTGGACGAAGCCACCGCCCACCTCGACTCGGAGTCCGAGGCCGCCATCCAACGGGCCCTCAAGACCGCACTGTCGGGTCGCACCTCCGTGGTGATCGCCCACCGGCTGTCCACCATTCGCGAGGCCGACCAGATCCTCGTCATCGACGAGGGCCGGATCCGCGAGCGCGGCACCCACGAGTCGCTGCTGGCCGACGGTGACCTCTATGCCGACCTCTACGACACACAGTTCGCCCGGCAGAAGACGGCCGTCGACGAAACCGTGCTCGACGTCGCGGGTCCCCAGCGCTGACAGCCCGCGCGCCCACGCACACCCCAGAACTCTTTCGTGCAGTTCTCTTTCCTGCAGTTCCTTTCTCGGTCAACGTCGTGATGAGGAGATCGCCTTGCGCACCGTGAGCTTCGACTTCGAAACCCCTGAGGCACGATTCAAGGTACTGATCAACCATGAGGAGCAGTACTCCCTGTGGCCCGCCGACCTCGATGTCCCGGGCGGCTGGGACGAGACAGGTGTGACCGCCTCCAAGGAGGACTGCGACAAGTACATCGAGGAGACCTGGACCGATATGCGGCCCAAGAGCTTGCGTATCGCGCTCGACGGCGAATAGCGGGACACGGAATGCCGCACGTATTCACCAACGGCATCCGGCTCTCCTACGAACGGTCGGGCCGAGGCGAACGAGTCCTCATGATCATGGGCTCCTCGGCCGCGGGCCGGGTCTGGAGCCTGCACCAGACCCCGGCACTGAACGAGGCCGGCTATCAGGCCATCACGTTCGACAATCGCGGAATCGCCCCCTCGGACATTCCACCGGGTAAATACACGCTCGCCGACATGGTCGCCGACACCAAGGGCCTCATCGAGGCCCTCGATGCCGCGCCCTGCCGGATCGTCGGGGTCTCCCTGGGGGCGATGATCGCGCAGGAACTCGCCATCAGCCACCCGCACCTGGTCCGATGCGCCGTCCTCATCGCCACCAAGTCACGCTCGGACGCTCTCCGAACCGCTCTTGGCACGGCCGAACGCGCCCTGACGCTGAGCGGAGTGAAACTGCCGGCCGACTACCAATCCGCGATGTCGGTACTTCAGATGCTCTCGCCCGCCACGCTGAAGGACGACAACGCCGTCTCCCTGTGGCTGGAGACGTTCCGGCTGGCCGGCGCGGAGAATTCGGTCGGTCAGACCTGGATCGACACGGACGAGGATCGGCGCAAGGCACTCCAGGACATATCCGCGCCGTGCCGCGTTATCGGCTTCAGCGACGATTTCGTCACCCCGCCCCATCTGGCCGCCGAAGTCGCCGAGGCGATTCCGGAGTGCGACTACGTGGAGATTCCCGACTGCGGGCACTTCGGCTACCTCGAACGTCCCGCCGAGGTCAACGCGGCCATCATCGAATTCCTCGACAACCACTGAGAAGTTCGCTGAGAACAGCGGCAATTGAGAGGGCCGAAGAGATGAGCTGACGGAATGAGCTGAGAAAAAACATCGGGACGAGCAGGAGAAGTACGCCGGTATCGCGGTGTGGCAGCTCGAAGGGCTTCGTGGGGGCGTCATGGACAGTGAACTGAACTACTGGCGCAGCCAGTTGGCCGATCAGCCGGTACCGGACCTGCCCATGGACCGGCCACGCACACCGGCACGGTCCCCCGAAACGGCGGTGATCGAGTTCCAGGTGCCGGCGGACACGACGGAGCGGTTGCGCGCTCTGCCCGGCGACCTGGGCACGACTCTGCTCGCGGCGCTGAGCACCCTGCTGGGACGGTATTCCGCCACGGACGACGTGTCGCTGGTGGCCGGCACGACGGTGACGCGTACGGATCTGTCGGGCGACCCCACGTTCCGTGAGGTGCTGGGACGGATGGGACAGCGCACGCCGGACCAGTCGCGCACCACTCTCTTCCCCGTCTGCTTCGGCTACACCGATTCACAGGGAAGCGGGCAACAGCTCTCGCCCGAGGACCAGGCGGAGTTCGATCTGGGGGTGCGCCTCGGCGACAGGGAGAACGGGGGACTGGGCGGCGAAATCCAGTACAGCACCGCGCTGTTCGACGCGACGACGGCGCAGCGGATGGCGGGACACCTGGTCGCGCTCCTGACCTCCGCCGCCATGGACGCCGACCAGCGAGTGGGCGACCTTGTCATCCTGACCGCCGCTGAGCGCGATCAGTTGGTGGGGGAGTGGCAGGGCGCTGTGGTGTCTCTTCCCGAGGTGGGTGGAGTGCATGAGTTGATCGCCGCGCGGGCGCTGTCGATGCCGGATGCGGTGGCGGTGGTGTCGGGTGAAGTGTCTTTGACGTACGGCGGGTTGTTGGCTCGTGCGAACCGGCTGGCCCATCGTCTGCGGGGGCTTGGTGTCCGCGCGGAGTCGGTGGTGGGGCTCTGCCTCCCGCGCGGGGTCGACATGGTCGTGGCGATGCTGGCGGTGTGGCAGGCCGGTGGTGCGTATGTGCCGTTGGATCCCGAATACCCGGTCGAGCGGCTGGAGTTCATGCTCGCGGACAGCGGGGCGAGGGTGCTGGTCGGGCACCGGTCGGTGTCCGGGGCCGTGGAGGTGGCCGGGGGGCTGTCGGCGGAGTGGGCGGTGTGGCTGGACGATCCGGCGGTTGTCGAGGCGTTGGCGGGTCTGCCGCCCACGGCCCCCGAAGTCCCGGTTCATGGTGGCCAGTTGGCGTATGTGATTTATACGTCGGGTTCGACGGGGCGGCCGAAGGGTGTGCAGGTTGCTCATGGTGGTGTGGTGAATCTGGCGTTGGTGTTGCGGTCGGCGTTGGGTGTGGGTCCGGGTGTGCGGGTGCTGCAGTTCGCGTCGTTGAGTTTTGATGCGGCTGTCCTGGACGTGGTGGTGACGCTGGCTGCGGGTGGGGTGTTGGTGGTGGCCGGCAGCGCTGAGCGGGCTGTTCCGGGTGCGTTGATGGCTTTGGTGGGTGCTGAGGGTGTGGGGTCGGCGAGTGTGTCGCCGTCGTTGTTGGGGGTGTTGGAGCCGGGTGGGCTGTCGGGGGTGGGCAGTCTGTTTGTGGGTTCGGAGCGGGTGGGCGCTCAGGTGGTGGAGCGGTGGGCGTCGGGTCGGCGGATGTTCAACGGGTATGGGCCGACTGAGATCACGGTGATTGCGTGTGCCGGGTTGGTGGAGGCGGGTGTCAGTGGTGCGCCGTCGATCGGTGGGCCGTTGGCGAATACGCGGGTGTATGTGCTGGACGCACGTCTTAGCCCGGTGCCGGTGGGTGTGGTGGGTGAGTTGTTCATCGCTGGTCGGGGTGTGGCGCGGGGGTATGGGGGTCGTGGTGCGCTGACGGCGGAGCGGTTTGTGGCCGATCCGTTCACCGCGGACGGCACCCGCATGTACCGCTCCGGGGACCGGGTGCGGTGGCTGGCGGATGGGCGGTTGGACTTCGTCGGCCGGGCGGATGACCAGGTCAAGGTGCGTGGGTTCCGTATCGAGCCCGGTGAGGTCGAGGCCGTACTCGCCTCCCATCCGCAGGTCCGCACGGCGGTGGTGACGGTCTTCGGTGACTCGGAGGATCGCCGTCTGGCGGCTTATCTGGTTCCGGCTGATCACAGTGTGGGTGTTCCGTCGGTTGCTGGGCTGCGGGCGTTTGCGGGTGAGCGTCTGCCGGCCTTCATGGTGCCGTCGGTGTTTGTGGAGTTGGCGTCGTTGCCGTTGACGGTGAACGGGAAGCTGGACCGGGCCGCGTTGCCCGAACCGGAGGGTGTGCGCCTGGAGTTGGGAGCGTTTGCGGCGCCGTCGGGAGCCACCGAGGAACTGCTTGCCGGGGTGTGGGCTCAGCTCCTGGGCGTGGACCGGGTGGGCGTCACCGACAACTTCTTCGAGCTCGGCGGGCACTCCCTGCTGGCCACGCAGGTGATCTCCCGTATCCGGGACGTGTTCGGGGCCGACATACCCGTGGCGACGATGTTCGACCATCCGACCGTGCGGGACCTCGCCGGAGTCATCGAGGGGTTGGGCAGCCGCGGTGTAGTCGTGGCGCCGATGGCCGCGGGCGGCCGGGACGAGGCGTTGCCGTTGTCTTTCGCTCAGCAACGGCTGTGGTTCCTGGACCGCCTGGAGCCAGGATCCGCGGAGTACAACCTGCCGTTGCCCATCCGCTGGGACGGGGACCTGGAGGTCGACGTGCTGGTTGCGGCCCTTGGCGGGGTGGTGGCGCGGCACGAGGTCCTGCGGACCCGGCTGGTCGAGGGCCAGGACGGGGTCGCGTATCAGGTGATTGATCCGCCGGCGCCGTTCGCGCTGCCGGTGGTCGATGTGTCCGGCGACGCCGACCCGCTGAGCGTGGCCGAACGGCTGATCGCGCAGGACGCGTCGACGCCTTTCGATCTGGCCGTCGGTCCGTTGGTCCGGGCCGTGCTCATCCGGCTGGCCGCTGACGAGCACGTCCTGGCCCTGTCGGTGCATCACGCGGTCTTCGACGAGTGGTCGGATCACATCTTCCAGCGTGAACTGGCCGCCTTGTACGAGGCGTTCCGGGACGGCGGGCCGGACCCGTTGGCGCCGCTGCCGGTGCAGTACGCCGACTTCGCGGTGTGGCAGCGGGAGTGGCTTACCGGGGACGTACTGGACGCACAACTCGACTACTGGCGCGCACAGTTGGCGGGGGCTCCGACTCTGGAGCTGCCCACGGACCGGCCCCGGCCGGCGGTGCGGTCGTCTGCGGGAGCGGTGGCCGGCTTCGCGGTTTCGCCGGAGACGGCGGAGGCGTTGCGGGCGTTGTCGCGCGAGTGTGGCGTGTCGATGTTCATGACGCTGCTGGCGGCCTTCGACGTGCTGTTGGGGCGGTATGCGGGGTCGGAGGATGTGGTGGTGGGCACGCCGGTGGCGAACCGGAACCGTGCCGAGACGGAGGACCTGATCGGGTTCTTCGTCAACACCCTTGTGATGCGTGCCGACTTGTCGGGCGACCCCACGTTCCGTGATGTGTTGGGGCGGGTGCGGGAGTCGGCGCTGGGTGCGTACGCGCATCAGGATGTGCCGTTCGAGCAACTCGTGGAGGCGCTGGTCACCGACCGGGACCGGTCGCGCAGTCCGCTGTTCCAAGTGCTCTTCAGCTACGTGGCGGAGCGCGGCGCGTATGTGAACCCGGGCGCGCTGCCCGTCAAGTTCGACCTGGCGGTGAAGCTCGGGGACAGCGCCGATGGGCTGGCTGGGGAGATCGAGTACAGCACCGCGCTGTTCGATGCGGTGACGGTGGAGCGGTTGGCGGGGCATCTCGTCGCGGTGTTGGAGGCCGTTGCCGCGGATGCGGACCGGTGTGTTAGTGATCTGGCCGTGGTGGGGGCTGAGGAACGTGATCGGCTGGTGCGGCAGGGGAGTGGTGTGGTTGAGCCGCTGCCGGGTGTGGGTGGGGTGCACGAGCTGATTGCGGAGCGGGCGTTGGCCGGTCCGGATGCGGTGGCTGTGGTCGCCGGTGGTGAGGTGCTGACGTACGGCGGACTGATGGCCGACGCGAGTCGGCTGGCGCATCACCTGCGGGGTCTTGGGGTTGGTGCGGAGTCGGTGGTGGGGCTGTGTCTGCCGCGTGGCGTCGACATGGTCGTGGCGATGCTGGCGGTGTGGCAGGTGGGGGCGGCGTATCTGCCGTTGGATCCCGAATATCCGCTGGAGCGGCTGGAGTTCATGCTCGCCGACAGCGGAGCCAGGGTGCTGATCGGCGACCGGTCGGTGACCGAGGTGGCCGGGGGGCTGCCGGTGGATTCGGTGGTGTGGCTGGACGATCCGGCCGTAACCGAGGGCTTGCCGACTACGGCCCCCGAAGTCCCTGTACGTCCAGACCAGTTGGCGTATGTGATCTACACGTCGGGGTCGACGGGTCGTCCGAAGGGTGTGCAGGTCGCGCATCGCAGTGTGGTGGGCATGGTGACCGC
>NZ_JBHXME010000205.1:0-17357 GCF_042721125.1 Streptomyces sp. NPDC058469 | reverse complement strand
TATCTGGACAGCGAGTCACGACCGACGGAGGGCGGGACGTGCCCCGACGGTTGGCCAAGACCGGCAGACGGCCGGACGAACTCCGGCAGAAGGCCGGGGCCGGTGGGCAAGCGGACGCATCTGGACAGCGAGTCACGACCGACGGAAGTTCGAACGCGCCCCAGCAGCAAGCCGAGACCCCCGGACGCCAGAGCCCACCTCAGCAGCAGGCCAAGACCAGCAGGCGTCAGGGCACACCCCACCAGCGAGCCGGAGCCGCTGGGCACCCGGACGTGTTCTGGCCGCAGGCGACGATCGGCGGGCGGACGAACACACCCCGGCAGCAGGCCAGGACCGATGGGCAGCCGGACACACCTCGGTCACCGGCCAAGACCACCAGCCGATCGAGCGCGCCCCGGCCACAGACCCAGGCCGGTGGGCAGCCCAGCTTGCCGCTCGGATGCCGGTGTCGCGGGCCGTGGGGCTGGGGCTGGCGCGGCCGTTCGCGCGGCCCGCGCGTACCGTCGCGATGGTTGTCGCGGTGTTGTTCGGCGTCGCGGCCGTCACCTTCGCCACCGGGCTGTCCTCGTCGTTGGGTGAGGTGATCGCGTCCAAGAACCACAACGCCGCCGACCTCACCGTCAGTTCACCGGGTGGGTCTGCCGGGCGGCCCGGGGCGGGCAAGGCGGTCCGCCAGGGGCAGCCGACCGCCACCGATCCTGCCAATCCCACCAATCCCACCACCGTCACCGCAGTCACCGCCGCGATCGCCGCCCAGCCCGGCACCCGTGCGTACTACGGCAGCGCCTCCACAGACGCAGCCGTATCGGGGATAAGCGGACCCGTCACCGTGACCGCGTTCGACGGCGACGCCTCCTGGGGCGGATTCACCATGGTCAGCGGGCGCTGGTTCAGCGGGGCGGGCGAAGCCGTGGTGCCCAGCACCGTCCTGACCGCCACCGGAGCGAAGGTCGGCGACACCGTCGCACTCACCGTGCGGGGCAAGCCAGTTGTGGTCCGGATCGTTGGCGAGGTGTTCGACACAGGCAACGACGGCCGGACCGTCTTCACCGACGCCGCCACCCTCAAGGCCGCCGCACCCGACCTCAACTCCACGACCCAGTACGTCGATCTGAAGCCCGGCACGGACACGGACGCGTATGTCACCACGCTCGACGCCGAGTTGAAGCCCCTGGGGGTCACCGCGACCAGCAGCAAGTACTCGAACGGCAGCGACACCGTCACCATCCTCGACTCGCTCACCGCGCTGCTCACCCTGATGCTGGTGTGCGTCGCCGGGCTCGGTGTGCTGGGCGGGGTCGTCCTCGACACCCACGAGCGCGTCCACGACCTCGGCATCCACAAAGCGCTCGGCATGACACCCCGGCAGACCGTCACGATGGTCGTCACCTCGGTCGTCCTGCCCGGACTGGCCGGCGGCGCCCTCGGTGTGCCGCTGGGCCTGGCCGTGCACAGCGCGGTGATCCCCGCGATGGGCCACGCGGCGGGCCTCCGGCTGCCCCACTCCGTCATCGATGTCTACGACCCCCAGGACCTGGTCCTGCTCGGACTCGCCGGCGTCGCCGTCGCCGTACTCGGCTCCCTGCTGCCGGCCGGCTGGGCGGCACGCATCCGCACGGCGACCGCACTCCGAGCCGAATAAGCGGCGAATAGATACGCCGCACAGGTACGCAACCCTCTCGCAACCTTGCGTGTGATGCGCTGGGCCACCCACACAACCCACCACACCCGCGCCACCCGCATCCGGCTCCTGGGACGGCTGACATGGACGACAAGACACCGCGCGTCGAACTCACCCCCGCCGCAGCCGACCTGCTGCGCCAACTCCACGCACAGCACGGCCCGTTGATGTTCCATCAGTCCGGCGGCTGCTGCGACGGCAGCGCGCCCATGTGCTACCCGGAGGGCGAGTTCCGTACCGGCGGTTCGGACGTGCTGCTCGCGGAACTGGAGGTCGAGGGCGTGCCGGAGCCCGTGACGTTCTGGATCTCGCGCAGCCAGTACGAGGTGTGGAGCCATACGCGGCTGATCGTGGACGTCGTAGCAGGGCGCGGCAGTGGTTTCTCGTTGGAAGCACCCGAGGGGGTGCGTTTTCTCACCCGTTCCCGTGTAGTCGGCGCCTAGCAGCCCCGCCGGTCACCGTCATCTGATGCACTTCCCCTGAGACCTGAGAGAGTTGACGAGACATCAGGGGATCCTGTGACGCACCGTCAAAGACGTTTAAGAGCAGTCCGATCCGCACTCACGTATCTCACGGCATTCGGCGCGCTGGCCGGTGCGGCCCTGGCGGGGGCGGCACCGGCCGGCGCCGTGCCGGGCACCACGCGGCTGGCGCCGGGTGTCACCTACGAGCAGTTCGACATCACGGCGGCCAAGGGTGTGACCCACGCCCATGTGGTCGTCGTAGACCTGCGCAACGCCCATGTGCGCGTCAACCTGCTGTACCCGGGTGCGGTGGCGGCCCGGGAGCCCGTGTCCCAGCTGGCCGACTCGGCGGGTGCCGTGGCGGGCGTCAACGGTGACTTCTTCAACATCACCGAGACACAGCACCCGGGCGTCGAGGCCACCGGTTCCACCGACGGACCGGCGATCGCGAGCGGTGTCGCGCTCAAGGCGGCGGTGCCGGACGGCCAGCGCTTCGGGCCCGCGCTGCCGCCCGGCACGAACACCCGGAACGTGCTCGGTGTGGGTGCCGACCGCGTGGCCCGGCTGGACAGCCTCGCCCTCAGCGGGTCGATCCGCACCCCGCAGGGACGGCTGACGCTCGGCGGGTTCAATCAGTACGCCCTGCCGGAGAACTCCATCGGTGCGTTCACCACACAGTGGGGAGGTGTCTCCCGGGTGCGTGCCACATGTGGCACGGACACGAACCGGGCCGGCGCCTGTAGCGCCGACACCTATGAGGTGACCGTCCGCGGGGGCCGCGTCATGTCGGCGTCCAACACCCCCGGCCGTGGTGCCATCGCCGCGGGCACCACCGTCCTCGTCGGCCGCGAGGCGGGTGCGCAGCGGCTGCGGAAGTTGTTCACCGGCGAGCGGGTTCAGGTGAAGCACCGTCTCGTGGCGTCGAGGTCCGGCGTCCCGTACCGCTTCGCCCTCGGCGGCTACCCCGTCCTGCGGAACGGTCAGCCGCTGGCCGGTCTCGACAACACGGCCTCGGCCGTGCGCACCGCCGTGGGGATCGCGAACGGCGGCCACCGTCTGCTGCTGTTCGCGACGGACGGTGCGGCCGCCTACCGCAGCGGTCTGACGATCGCCGAAGTCGCCAAGCAAATGAGGGAGCTGGGCTCGGCCGACGCCTTCAGTCTGGACGGCGGCGGCTCGACGACCCTGGTCGCCCGCGCACCCGGCGCGAGCGCCGTCACGGTACGGAACCATCCCAGCGTCGGCGCCGAGCGGCCCGTACCGAACGGCGTCGGGGTCTTCTCAACCAGCTGATCTCACGGATGCAGACCGCTCACCAGATCCGCGGTGGCCGTGAGGCCGCTGTGGATCGTGGGCGCCATGCTGGTGCTCGCCATGAAGAACCCGAGCAGTGCGCAGACCAGCGCGTGGGAGACCTTCAACCCGCCGCTGCGCATGAAGAGCACCGCAAGGATCAGGAGCAGCAGCACCACAGAGATGGAAATGGCCATCGTCACCCTCCTCCGCCACGCCGCCATGTCTGGTTCACGGCGTTCGGCGGCAAGTGTGGCGTAGCGGAGGGTTCGTCCGGGCTACTGACGTGTCCCCCGAACGTGTGGTGACAGTCCGTGTGGGGTCACACCGTGCGATGCGCGTCCAGGAATGCTTCCAGGCCGGCCAGGTCGTCGGTGTTGAGGAAGTCCACACCGGCGTCGAAGAGTTCGCCCCACAGCGCGTCACGGGCGGGGCCCGCCACGTCCGGGGTGTTCCAGAACCGCACGGTCTGCCCGTGCGCGTGTGCCTGCGCGACGATCGAGCGCAGCTTCTGCCGCTCGGCGTCGGGGAAGGCCCCGTCACCGAGCCAGGTGAAGTTGAGCGCCCAGTTGTCGCTGATGAGCGAGATGAAGGAGGCGGGCGCCGAGCTGCCGAGGTCGGCGAGCCTGCCGTCGTAGAAGGCGCGGCGCACGGTCTGCGCCTCCATCGGGACACGGGCCGCGCGGTCGCCGGAGATGACGTTGGTGACCGCGCCCGGGTGGACGCGTCCGTGGGCGTAGGTCGTGAACAGGTGCTTGTAGCGCAGGAGATGGCGGTCGAGTTCGAGGTACGTCGAGGAGCCCTCGGTCTTGATGTCGATCAGGAGTTGGAGTGGCTGGCGCCAACCCCGGTACACCGAACCGTGGTTGGCCTTCACGAGGGCGGAGAGCGGGTCGAGGTAGAGGGATTCGAGCGTGCGGCTCGGATCGAGTTCGGACGCGTCGTGACCGATGAGGAGTTGGTCGCCGACGAGGAAGATGTCGGCCTCGACGCTGCCGAAGCGGTGGTCGAGAGCGTCGAAGAGCGGGCGGGGGTGCTCGTAGTCGTTGTGGGCGTGGGCGCGCCACAACGGGCGCGGTCGGTGCCCTTGTTCACCGGCGAAGGCGCTGCCCGCAGGCGGGGCGAGGACTGCCGCGAGGGTGGCGCCGAGCGCGGTGAGGGCTCTGCGACGGGTGATGAGGGCCATGGTGTTCCTCCCTGTGGGGCGGGTTCGAACCACAGGGAGTATGAGGCGGACGGGGCTCCAACGAACCTGCACATGCCAGGAGTTGGCCGGACTGCCCTCGCTTGTTCACTCCTTCGGCGGGGGCGCACCGAAAAGCCCGCCCCTGGTGGGACGGGCTTCACCGAACGGCCGACCGGCGGTCAGGGGGCTCGCAGATCGACCAGTTCCGCCAGCGCCTCGCGATGGGCGCCCGCCGTGCCGTAGGCGATCGAGTCGGCCTTGGCCCGCTTCAGGTAGAGGTGGGCCGGGTGCTCCCACGTCATGCCGATGCCACCGTGCAACTGCACGGCTTCCTCGGCCGCGTGGACGGCGACGGACGCCGCGTAGGCCTGCGCGACCGCCACCGCCACGTCGGTGTCGTCACCGGTCGCGAGGGCGTCCGCCGCGTTGCGCGCGGCGGCCCGCTGGCTGACGACCTCCAGCCACAACTGCGCCAGCCGGTGCTTGAGCGCCTGGAACCCACCGACGGGCCGGTTGAACTGCTTGCGCTCCTTCAGGTACCGCACCGTCTCCGTCAACGTCCAGTCGGCGAGCCCGAGTTGCTCGGACGCGAGCAGCCCGGCCCCGGCCCGCAGAGCACGCCGCACGGCGGGTTCGGCGTCCCCGATCCGGCGCCCCGCGGCCCCGTCGAGCACCACGCGCGCCAACGGCCGGGTCAGGTCCAGGGACACCTGCGGTACGACGGCCACGGCGCCCGCGTCGACGGCGTACAGCCCGCCGTCCTCACCTGGCACCAGCAGCACATCGGCGGCGGCCGCGTCGGCAATCCCGGTCAACTCCCCGTACAGGGAGCCGTTTTCATGCCGTACGACCTTGTGGGCGCCGCCCGGAGCGACGCTCAGGGAGACGGCGAGGACGCCGATCCTCCGACCCGAGGCCAGCTCGGCGAGGAGGTCGTCCGCGTCGCACGCGAGGAGTGCCTCGGTGGCGACGACCGCGCTCGTGAGGTACGGGACGGGGGCGACCGCGCGGCCCAACTCCTCCAGTACGACGGCGACTTCGCGGTGTGTGGCGCCCTGGCCGCCCCGCTCCTCGGGCACCAGGAGGCCGGCGAGGCCCATGCCGTCGGCGAGGGACTTCCACAGGGACAGGTCGTGCGGGGCGTCCGACTCGGTGCGCACGATGACACTCGCCGCGTCGCAGTGGTCGGTGAGCAGGTCGCGGACGGCGGCGCGCAGCGCCTCTTCCTCCTCCGAGTACAGCAGATCCGTCATCGCGCGAGGTCCTTCCAGGCGACGTTCTTGTCGGTGCGCGGCTCGGCCGGGAGGCCCAGGACGCGCTCGGCGACGATGTTCAGCAGGACCTCGCTGGTCCCGCCCTCGATGCTGTTGCCCTTGGAGCGGAGGTAGCGGTAACCGGCGTCGCGGCCGGTGAAGTCGACCAGTTCCGGACGGCGCATGGTCCAGTCGTCGTACAACAGGCCTTCCTCGCCCCGGAGTTCGACCTCCAGACCGCTGATCTCCTGGTTGAGGCGGGCGAAGGAGAGCTTCATGCCGGAGCCCTCGTGGCCAGGCTGGCCCGCGACGAGTTGCTGGCGCAGCCGCTCGCCGGAGAGCCGGGCGACCTCGGCCTCGACCCAGAGCTTGAGGAGGCGTTGGTGAAGGTCGTGCGTGCGCAACTCCGGGCGTTCGCGCCAGGTTTGGCTGATCGGGCCGATCATGCCGCCCTCGCGCGGGATGCGCATGCCGCCGATGGAGACACGCTCGTTCATCAGCGTGGTCTGCGCGACCCGCCAGCCGTCGCCGATCTCGCCGAGGCGATGGGCGTCGGGGATGCGTACGTTGGTGAGGAAGACCTCGTTGAACTCGGCCTCGCCGGTGAACTGGCGCAGCGGCCTGACCTCGACGCCGGGGTCGGTCATGTCGCAGATGAAGTAGGTGATGCCCGCGTGCTTGGGCACATCCGGGTCGGTGCGCGCGATGAGGATGGCCCAGCGGGCGACGTGGGCGCTGGACGTCCACACCTTCTGCCCGTTGACGATCCAGTCGTCGCCCTCACGCACCGCGCGCGTACCGAGCGCGGCCAGGTCGGACCCGGCACCCGGCTCGCTGAACAGCTGGCACCAGACCTCCTCGCCGACCCAAAGGGGCCTGAGGAAGCGCTGCTTCTGCTCCTCGGTGCCGAAGCCGAGGACAGTCGGCGCGGCCATGCCGAGGCCGATGCCGATCCGGCGCGGGTCGTTGTCGGGAGCACCCGCGGCCTCCAACTCGGCGTCCACGACGGCCTGGAGAGCGCGCGGCGCCCCGAGCCCCCCGAGGCCCTCGGGGTAATGCACCCACGCGAGCCCCGCGTCGAAGCGGGCCTTGAGGAAGTCGAGCTGGTCGGTCTCCAGCGGCGGGTGCGCGGCCAGCAACTCCTGGGTGCGGCGGCGCAGTTCGGCCGCGACCGAGGCCGCTCCCGTGGTCTCCTCGCTCATTCGGCGGCTCCGTTCTCCAAGGACGGTACGACGACGACCCGTCCGGTGGTGACACCGTCGCCGACCCGCTGCACGGCGGCGGCCGCACCGGCCAGCGGGACACGCTCGCTCACCAGCGGCTTGATGGCGCCGCGCGCGGCCAGGTCGGTCAACTGCTCGTGGCAGTGGAGGATCAGCTTCGGGTTCTTGATGGCGTACAGGCCCCAATGCAGGCCCAGGATCGAGTAGTTCTTCACCAGGGCGTGGTTGAGGGACGGGCTCGGGATGGTGCCGCTCGCGAAGCCCACGACCACGATCCGGCCCTCGAAGGCGACGACCTTCGTGGACTGCGTGTAGGCGTCGCCGCCGACCGGGTCGTAGATCACGTCGGCACCGCGCCCGCCGGTGGCCGCCTTGACGGCCGCGACGACGTCCTCGGTACGCCGGTCGATCACGACGTCGCAGCCCAACTCCCGTGCGACTACGGCCTTTTCGGCGCCGCCGACGACACCGATGACCCGCGCGCCGGCCGCCTTGCCTAGCTGTACGGCGGCGCTACCGACGCCACCGGCTGCTGCGTGCACGAGCAGGGTCTCGCCGGCCTCCAGGTGGGCGCGCTGATGGAGGGCGAACCACCCTGTCTGGTAGCCGATATGCAGCGCGGCCGTCTCCGCGTCGTCCAGCGAGTCGGGCGCGGGCAGCAGCGCGGCGGCGTCCGCGACGGCGTACTCGGCGAAACCGCCGTACGGCAGCGCGGGGTTGGCGATCACGCGGCGGCCGTCCTCGGTCTCGCCGCAGATCTCCACGCCGGGGGTGAACGGGAGCGGGGGCCTGACCTGGTAGTGGCCTCGGCACATCAGGACGTCCGGGAAGTTGATGTTCGCGGCGCGTACCTTGAGCAGGACCTGGCCCTCGCCCGGCGTGGGTCGTTCCACCTCCGCCAGGCGCATCGCCTCACTCGGCTCGCCGTTCTCGTGCACTTGCCATGCCTGCATGCGGGGCCTCCACGGGACTGCTCTGTCTGACCGGGGTCGATTGCATACTAAGCGGTCGCTTGCCGATCAGGGAACCGTCAGGTTCGTCACGCTCCGCGGGGGGCGTGTGGTTCTTTGGCCGCGGCCGGATGGGGGCTGGTCGCGCAGTTCCCCGCGCCCCTTAAGGGGCGCTCCAGGGGGCGTCGTTTTTCACTGGCCGCGCTTTGGCCTCGCCCGTACATGCATCCGCTCCCCCTGTGGGCCGAACAGGCTCAGGAACTCCACCGGGCCCTCGCCCGTCGAGCCGAACCAGTGCGGGACCCGCGTGTCGAACTCGGCGGCCTCCCCCGGCCCCAGCACCACGTCGTGTTCGCCGAGCAGGAGACGGAGTCGCCCGGACATGACGTACAGCCACTCGTAGCCCTCGTGGGTACGTAGGTCCGGTTCGACCTTTCGCTGGGGTTCGAGGACCTTGTACGCCTGAAGGCCGCCGGGCTGGCGGGTCAGGGGCCAGTGGGTGCGGCCGCCTCGGACGATCGGTTCGGCGCGTACGCGTGGGTCCCGGACCGTCGGCGCCCCTACCAACTCGTCCAACGGCACCTGGTGAGCGCGCGCGATCGGGAGCAGCAGTTCCAGGCTGGGCTTGCGCAGCCCGGACTCCAGGCGGGACAGGGTGCTCACCGAGATCCCGGTCGCCTCCGAGAGACCGGCGAGGGTCGCGCCCTTCTCCTTGCGGATCCGGCGCAGCCTTGGGCCGACCTCCGCGAGTACGTCGTCCGTGTCGTCGTTCATGACCGATATTGCAGTTTCGGCAAACGTGTTTGTCAATACGGCAGCGAAGGGGCGACCTTCGGGGGTGGAGGTGGTCACCATGACCGAGACACACACCGGGACCTACGAAGTGGTCGTCATCGGCGGCGGCACGGCAGGGCTCTCCGCCGCGCTGGTTCTGGGCCGGTCCCGGCGCCGCACGCTGGTCGTCGACGCGGGCGAGCCGCGCAACGCGCCCGCCGCGCACATGCAGGGCTATCTGTCCCGGGACGGCATGTCACCGGCCGAGTTCCTGGCCGTGGGCCGCGAGGAGATCGCGCGCTACGGCGTCGATCTGGTCCGGGACCGCGCGGTGGACGTCACGAAGAGCGAGGACGAGGGCGAGGGCTTCGCCGTGGCGCTGGCAGGCGGGGA
The DNA here is from genome assembly GCF_042721125.1 of Streptomyces sp. NPDC058469. Lineage (NCBI taxonomy): Bacteria > Bacillati > Actinomycetota > Actinomycetes > Kitasatosporales > Streptomycetaceae > Streptomyces > Streptomyces sp. NPDC058469. Next base: position 8,140 of record NZ_JBHXME010000205.1, on the reverse strand, counting down.
GACCGTGCACGCACGTCGACTCGTGATCGCCACCGGTCTCAAGGACGAGCTGCCCGCCGTCCCCGGAGTCGCCGAGCGCTTCGGGCGGGACGTGATCCACTGCCCGTACTGTCACGGCTGGGAGGTCCGTGACCAGGCCTTCGGTGTGCTCGCGACGACGCCGATGAGTGTGCACCAGGCGCTGATCGTCTCGCAGTGGTCCAAGGACGTGACCCTGTTCCTGCACACGGTCGCCGAGTCCGAGCTGACGGGCGACGACCTGCGCAGGCTGGCCGCGGCCGGGGTCGCCGTAGTACCCGGTGAAGTCGCGGAACTGGCCGTCGAGGACGACCGGCTCACCGGCGTCCGTCTCACGGACGGCACCACGCACCCCCGCGAGGCCCTGTTCGTAGGGCCTCGTCCCATCCCGCAGACCGGCCTCCTGGAGAAGCTGGGCGCCGAGTTGCAGGAGACGCCGTTCGGCGCGTACCCCGTGGTCGATCCCACGGGCCTGACGACCGTGCCCGGTGTGTGGGCGGTGGGCAACGCGATGGGCTTCGCGGAGCAGGTCGTGAACGCGGCCTCCGCCGGATACCGCGCGGGTGCCACGATCAACGGTGAGCTGCTCATGACCGACCTCGACGCGGCCGTCCGGGTGTAGACCGCCCGCCTCCGTTGCACGATGGCTGCATGCTGCTGACCCGGCTCGCGCATGTGTCCCAGGAGGTCGCCGCCACCTCGGCGCGCTCCCGGAAGATCGCCCTCCTCGCGGAGCTCTTCCGGGACGCGGAGGCCGACGACGTCCCGATCGTCATCCCGTATCTGGCGGGCCGCCTGCCACAGGGCCGCCTCGGCATCGGCTGGAAGGCACTGAGCCAGCCGGTCGAACCGGCCCCGGAACCCGCCCTCACCGTGCGCGAGGTGGACGCCCGGCTCACGGCTCTCGGCAAGGTGTCGGGCGCCGGCTCACAGGCCGAACGGGCCCGTCTGGTGGGCGAGTTGATGGGCGCGGCCACCGCCGACGAGCAGCGCTTCCTGTTCGGGCTGATCACCGGTGAGGTCCGGCAGGGCGCGCTGGACGCGGTCGCCGTAGAGGGACTGGCCGAGGCGACGGGCGCGCCCGCAACGGACGTTCGGCGGGCGGTGATGCTGGCGGGTTCGCTCCAGACGGTGGCCGAGGCCCTGCTCGCCGAAGGCCCCGCCTCCCTCGACCGCTTCCGCCTGACCGTGGGCCGCCCGGTCCTGCCGATGCTCGCGCACAGCGCCGGCTCCGTCGCCGAGGCGGTCGAGAAGCTGGGTGCCTGCGCGGTCGAGGAGAAGCTCGACGGCATCCGCGTCCAGGTCCACCGCGACGGCGATGTCGTACGGCTCTACACCCGCACCCTCGACGACATCACCGACCGCCTGCCCGAACTCACCTCCGCCGCAATGGAGTTGAGAGGCGAGCGGTTCATCCTGGACGGTGAGGTCATCTCCTTCGACGAGAACGGGCGGCCCCGTTCCTTCCAGGAGACGGCGGGGCGGGTCGGCTCCCGGGTGGACGTGGCCACGGCCGCCCGGACGGTCCCCGTCTCCCCCGTGTTCTTCGACGCGCTGTCCGTCGACGGCCGCGATCTGCTCGACCTGCCGTTCGCCGAACGGCACGCGGAACTGGTCCAGTTGGTGCCCGAACCGATGCGCGTCCGCCGCACCCTCGTGTCCGGCCCCGAGGACGTCCCGGCGGCGGAGGCCTTCCTCGCCGAGACCCTGGAACGGGGCCACGAAGGGGTTGTGGTCAAAGGCCTCGACGCCCCCTACAGCGCGGGCCGCCGGGGCGCCTCCTGGCTGAAGGTGAAACCCGTCCACACCCTCGACCTCGTCGTCCTGGCCGCCGAGTGGGGCCACGGCCGTCGCACCGGCAAGCTCTCCAACCTCCATCTGGGCGCCAGCAGTTCGGACGGTTCCTTCACGATGCTCGGCAAGACCTTCAAGGGAATGACCGACGCCATGCTGACCTGGCAGACCGAGCGCCTCCAGGAGCTGGCCGTGGAGAGCGACGGCCACGTGGTGACCGTACGGCCCGAGCTCGTCGTAGAAATCGCGTATGACGGCCTGCAGAAGTCGACCCGCTATCCGGCCGGTGTCACTCTGCGCTTCGCGCGGGTCGTGCGGTATCGCGAGGACAAGCGGCCGGAGGAGGCGGATTCGGTGGAGACGTTGCTGGCGGCGCATCCGGAGGTGAAGCCGTGAGTGGGAACGCGAGGGGGAAGCGGAGTGCCGGGCTGCTGTTGTTCCGGCACACCGATCGTGGTCTGGAGGTGTTGCTCGGCCATATGGGTGGGCCGTTCTTCGCGCGACGGGACGCGGGGGCGTGGAGTGTGCCCAAGGGCGAGTACGAGCCCGACGAGACCGCCTGGGACGCGGCCCGGCGCGAGTTCCAGGAGGAGCTGGGGCTCGCGCCGCCCGACGGCGAGGCGATCGAGCTCGGCGAGGTGCGGCAGACCAACGGGAAGGTCGTCACCGCGTGGGCGATCGAGGCCGATCTGGACCCGGCGGCCATGGTTCCCGGCACCTTCCGGATGGAGTGGCCGCCGAAGTCCGGGCAGGTCCAGGAGTTCCCGGAGCTGGACCGGGTGGAGTGGCTGAGCCTCGAACGGGCGCGGGAGGTCATCGTCACGGCGCAGGCCACGTTTCTGGATCGGCTGGCGGAGCACTCGGACTGAGCGATCGCGTGTACCCACGCGTTGCGGACCCCCGCGCCGCGCGGGAAGGTCGAAGCACAGCCCGCTCCAGGAGGTCAGCCATGCCCATCGCGACGGTGAATCCGGCGAACGGCGAGACGGTCAAGACGTACGAGGCCATGGGTGCCGAGGAGATCGAGCGCCGGCTCCAGCTCGCGGAGGCCACGTTCCGCACCTACCGGACGACCGCGTTCGCCGAGCGGGCGCGGCTCATGCGCCAGGCCGCCGACCTCCTCGAAGAGGATCAGCAGGACATCGGCCGGACGATGACCGTCGAGATGGGCAAGCCGGTCAAGCAGGCCCGCGCGGAGGCCGCCAAGTGCGCGAAGGCGATGCGCTGGTACGCCGACCACGCTGAGGAGCTGCTCGCCGACGAGCAGCCCGCCGCCGCGGACGTCAAGGACTCCGGCGGTTCACGGGCCCTGGTGCGCTACCGGCCGCTGGGCCCGGTGCTCGCGGTGATGCCGTGGAACTTCCCGCTGTGGCAGGTGATCCGCTTCGCCGCGCCCGCGCTGATGGCGGGCAACGTCGGCCTGCTCAAGCACGCGTCGAACGTCCCGCAGACCGCCCTCTACCTGGAGGACCTGTTCCACCGGGCGGGCTTCTCCGAGGGCACCTTCCAGACGCTCCTGGTCGGCTCCGGCGCGATCGAGGAGATCCTGCGCGACGAGCGGGTGAAGGCGGCCACCCTCACCGGCAGCGAGCCCGCGGGGCGGGCGGTCGCGTCCGTCGCCGGGGACATGGTCAAGAAGACGGTGCTGGAACTGGGCGGCAGCGACCCGTACGTCGTCATGCCGTCCGCCGACATCGACCGGGCCGCGCAGATCGCGGTGACCGCGCGGGTGCAGAACAACGGACAGTCGTGCATCGCCGCGAAGCGGTTCATCGTGCACACGGATGTCTTCGACGCGTTCGCCGAACGGTTCGTGGCGGGCATGAAGGCGCTCACGGTCGGTGATCCCCTGGAGGAGGAGACCGAGGTCGGGCCGGTCGCGAGCGAAGCGGGCCGCAGCGATCTGGAGGAACTCGTCGACGACGCGGTGGAGAGCGGGGCGACCGTGCTGTGCGGCGGTGAGCGGCCCGACGGGGACGGCTGGTACTACCCGCCGACCGTCCTCACCGACATCACCCGCGAGATGCGGATCCACCGCGAGGAGGCGTTCGGACCCGTCGCCACGCTGTACCGGGTCGCCGACCTCGACGAGGCCGTCCTCGTCGCCAACGACACGCCGTTCGGGTTGAGTTCCAACGTGTGGACGCGGGACGAGGCCGAGGTCGAGCGGTTCGTACGGGACCTGGAGGCCGGCGGGGTCTTCTTCAACGGGATGACCGCGTCCCATCCGGCGTTCCCGTTCGGCGGGGTGAAGCGGTCCGGGTACGGGCGGGAGCTGTCGGGGCACGGAATCCGCGAGTTCTGCAACATCACCACGGTATGGCACGGAGCGTGAGCGTTCCGCGGCTACGATCCCCTCTGTGAACCGCGAAGTGACTCTGCCTCTGATCGTCGACGACCGCGGGACCTTGCAGGTGGCTGCCGCGGATGTCAGCAAGCTTTTGCGTACCGTGGGTGGGCGGTGGCTGCACCTTGTCGAGGCCGGGGAGGAGGGGCTTGATGAGGACACGGTGGCTGCGCTGACGATCGAGCTTGCGAAGCTGGCTGATCGTATTGACGTTGCGTGTATTGCGCATAGCAGTGGGGGCGCTTCGTAGTTTGCTGGGTGCGGGTGCGTCGTGGCTTGTCGCGCAGTTCCCCGCGCCCCTAAGGGGTTGCGCCTAGCGTGTTCCAGAAGCTCGCCTCGTAGTGCTGAAGCATGCGGCTGTAACGCCGCACCAGTTCATCGTTGACCTGCCCCGCACGGACCGCTGCCGCTGCTTTCTCGTCCAGCTCTGGCGCAGGCTCGGCGAAGAAGTCGAAGAAGCCGCAGGCCTCGTCGGTGAAGCCGTAGTGCTCGCGCAGTGCCCCGGCGATTGTTGCGCAATAGCCGCCCCATTCCGCGAAGTTGGATGTCAAAGCCGCTACCACGTCCGTCGGTTCGGCGTTGAGGGCCAGCCACGCGACGTATGCCGGATAGGCCTGGCAGCCGGGCAACGGCTCATAGGTCCGCACCCGGGTCTCGTCCACGCCGCATGCCTCCGCGAAGGCGATGAGCTGCTCCCCCGCCATCGACTCCCCCTCCGCCAGGAACTCGAAGAACGCCGCCGTCTCCGGGGTGGCTGTCTCGCGTTGCGCCAGATGCAGGAAGGCCCGGCGGTCGGCGGGGATCACCCGGTGTTGTTCCAGGGCCAGGGTGGCGAGGGTTTGCAAGGGGGCGGTGCCGGTCGCGATCCGGGCTACGAGGGGGTTCGGGGTCATCGCGTGCTCCGTCGGTGGGGGTCCGGATACTGATCCGACCTTTACACAGGGTCCCTGAATTGGAGTAGTCCACCGAGAGATCGTCGCCCTCAAGGGTGATCGTGGGTGCACCACCCTCTGAGGTGAACCACCTTCTGACCGGCGGGCGAAAGCCTTCCGGAAGGCGAAAGCAGGGACGGTTCATGGCGACTTTGTGCAAACCCTCGGTGTCGGTTCCCGAGCACGTGATCACGATGGAGGAGACGCTGGAGCTGGCGCGCTCCCGTCACGCGGACCACCCCAACCTGCCGCTGGCCCTCCGGCTGATCGAGAACACCGGTGTGCGCACGCGGCACATCGTGCAGCCCATCGAGGAGACCCTGAAGCACCCCGGGTTCGAGGACCGCAACAGGATCTACGCGGCCGAGGCGAAGGCCCGGGTCCCGGCGGTCGTGCAGCGCGCGCTCGACGAGGCGGAGCTGCTCACCACCGACATCGACGTGATCATCTACGTCTCGTGCACGGGCTTCATGATGCCCTCGCTCACGGCCTGGCTGATCAACGAGATGGCCTTCCAGTCCACGACCCGCCAGATCCCCATCGCCCAGCTGGGCTGTGCGGCCGGCGGTGCGGCCATCAACCGGGCGCACGACTTCTGCACGGCCTACCCCGAGGCCAACGCGCTCATCGTGGCCTGCGAGTTCTGCTCGCTGTGCTACCAGCCGACCGACCTCGGCATCGGCTCCCTGCTCTCCAACGGGCTGTTCGGCGACGGCATCGCCGCGGCCGTGGTGCGCGGGCAGGGCGGCACGGGCATCCGGCTGGAGCGCAACGGGTCGTACCTGATCCCGAAGACCGAAGAGTGGATCATGTACGACGTCCGGGCCACCGGCTTCCACTTCCTGCTGGACAAGCGGGTGCCGGCCACCATGGAGCCCCTCGCACCGGCGCTCCAGGACCTCGCGGGACTGCACGGCTGGGACGCGGCCGACCTGGACTTCTACATAGTCCACGCGGGCGGGCCCCGAATACTCGACGACCTGAGCAAGTTCCTGCAGGTCGACCCGCACGCGTTCCGGTTCAGCCGGGCCACCCTCACCGAGTACGGCAACATCGCCAGCGCCGTCGTCCTGGACGCGCTGCGCCGGCTCTTCGACGAGGGCGGCGCCGAACACCGGGCGCGCGGGCTGCTCGCCGGGTTCGGACCCGGTATCACCGCCGAGATGGCCCTGGGCCGCTGGCACAGCGACGACCGAGAGACGGCTTGAGTACCGCATGACTGAAGAGACGCTCACCGAGACCCTGCCCCCGGTCCGGCCCTGGCCGGCCCTCGATCTGACCGGGGTGGACTTCGACCCGGTCCTCGCCAAGTTGATGCGGGAGGGTCCGGTCAACCGGATCAAGCTGCCCAACGGCGAGGGCTGGGCCTGGCTGGTCACCCGCCACGACGACGTGCGGATGGTCACCAACGATCCCCGGTTCAGCCGCGAGGCGGTGATGGACCAGCCGGTGACCCGGCTCGCCCCGCACTTCATCCCGGCCCGCGGCGCGGTCGGGTTCCTCGACCCGCCGGACCACACCCGGCTACGGCGCTCGGTCGCCCCGGCGTTCACCGCGCGCGGGGTGGAGCGGGTGCGGGAGCAGTCCCGGCTGCTGCTCGACGAGTTGATCGACGAGCTGCTCCAGGGCGGACCGCCGGCCGATCTCACCGAGACCGTGCTGAGTCCGTTCCCGATCGCGGTGATCTGCGAGCTGATGGGCGTGCCGGCCGCCGACCGGCACGGCATGCACACCTGGACCCAGCTCATCCTGTCCTCCTCGCACGGCGTCAAGGTCAGCGAGAAGGCCAAGGAGGAGATGGGCGCCTACTTCGGCGATCTCATCGGTCTGCGGGAGGGCAGCGACGGTGAGGACGTCGCCTCGCTGCTCGGTGCCGCCGTGGGCCGGGAGGAGATCACGCTTGAGGAGGCGGTGGGGCTCGCGGTGCTGCTGCAGATCGGCGGCGAGGCGGTCACCAACAACAGCGGGCAGATGTTCTACCTGCTGCTGACCCGCCCCGATCTCGTCCAACGGCTGTACTCCGAGCCGGAGTTGAGACCTCAGGCCATCGACGAACTGCTGCGCTACATCCCGCACCGCAACGCGGTCGGGCTGTCCCGGATCGCCATGGAGGACGTGGAGATCCGTGGCGTTCGGATGCGGGCGGGCGACCCGGTGTACGTGTCGTACCTGGCCGCCAACCGCGACCCGGACGTCTTCCCCGACCCCGAGAAGATCGACTTCGCGCGCAGCCCGAACCCGCATGTGTCCTTCGGTTTCGGCCCGCACTTCTGTCCCGGCAACATGCTGGCGCGGCTGGAGTCCGAGCTGCTGGTGGACGCGCTGCTGGACCGGGTGCCGGGGCTGCGGCTCGCGGTCCCGGCCGATGAAGTGCCGTTCAAGAAGGGCGCGTTGATCCGCGGGCCTGAGGCGCTGCCGGTGACGTGGTGAGGTGCCGATGACGGCGAGCGAAGGGCTGCTGGTCCCTCCGGGGCACGGCCGGGTCGTACAGACACCCGCGCAGCACGTGACGTTCAAGGTGACCGGCTCGCACTCCCGGACGGCGTCCACGTTCGAGGTGGTGGTGCCGCCGGGGTTCGACGTCGGGGCCCATGTGCACACCCGTAGCGAGGAGTTGTTCTACGTGCTCGAAGGCGAGCTGGACGTCCTCGCCTTCGAGCCGCGGATCCGTACACCGGACAACTGGCAGCGGTGGGAGTCGAGTTCGGGCACGCAGGTGGTGCGGGCGACACCGGGGACGGTGATCGTCGTACCGCCCGGGTGTCCGCACGCGTTCGCGAACCCGACGGAGACGCCGGCGAAGATGTTCTTCCAGGCGTCTCCGCCGCCGGATCACGAACGGTATTTCGAGGAGCTGTTGGAGATCCTGGGGGGTGGGGGGCCTCCTGATCATGCGGCGATCGAGGAGTTGCGGGGGCGATACGACATCGAGCAGCTGACGCCGCTCAAACACCGGTAGGTTTCGCCGGATCTTCGCCCGCGGCCCGGCGGGGCCCCGCGCCCCCTGACCGCAGGCCCGGTTTTCAGGGGCGCGGGGAACTGCGCGACC
>NZ_JBHXME010000204.1:0-17376 GCF_042721125.1 Streptomyces sp. NPDC058469 | reverse complement strand
CCGAGATGACAGCCACCAGCGGAACACTCCGGTGCGGCGGGGCCGGAGCAGCTGGGGCAGGGGCGTCTCCGAGTGACGGTGGCAGATGCCCGACCCACCAACTGCCCGGTGCGGGTGAGCGCCGAGGTCTCGGCGGCCTGGGCGATGCCGAAGTCGGTGAGGACCACCCGGCCGTCCTCGGCGAGCAGTACGTTGGCGGGCTTCACGTCCCGGTGCAGGACCCCGGCCCGGTGCGCCGCCCGTAACGCGGCGATCACGCCACGGCCGATCCTCGCGGCCTCTTCGGGCGGGACCGGGCCGTGCTCCTTGATCAGGTCGGCGAGGGTGGTGGAAGGCACGTACTCCATGACGATGGTGGGCAGGCCCTCGTCGTCCACGACGTCGTGGACCACGACGACATTGGGGTGGCTGATCCGGGCGGCGCTGCGGGCCTCGCGGCGGGCGCGCTCGAAGAGGGTGGTGAGTTCGCCGTCGTCGAGATGAGGCTGGGAATGGAGCTTCTTGACGGCGACCTGGCGGTCGAGGAGATCGTCGTGGGCGCGCCACACGGTGGCCATGCCGCCTCGGCCGATCCGGTCGAGGATGCGGTATCGGCCGGCGATCAGCCGTCCTTCGTCGGACACCGTGGGTTCCTTTCCGCTGCTTCAGGGACCGATCCGGCCGGCGGCGCCACGTGGCTCCTCCGGCCGGTCACGCGCCCAACGGCCCCTCGCTCACGGCTGGTTGAGGAGCGCCCTGTCAGTCGAAGGGAGCGATCGTGCTGGGGCCGGGTGCCGCCCTCGCATCGATGTCCCTCATTGATGTCGCTCATCGAAGGGGGCCTACGAGGACAGCGGCGAATCCCCGGAGGCCGGGTGGATGCCGAGAGCGTGGAGCACGGCTGGAGCGGTGCGCTGTCCGGCGCCGGAATCGGCGTCATCGGCCCGGGGCCGGGCCCGCAAGCGGCCCCTGTCCGAGGCGCGCCGGGCCCGAGTGCCGCGCGCGGGGCGACTCCAGGACTGTTGGTCGGTTCCATGAGGAGCGGGGCCGCCATTGGGAGGTCTGTGTTGGATCGGTCAGGCCCCGGATTCGGTTGGCCAACGGCTTCTGACTGTGTCCGGTTTCGTGGTCTGCGGTGCTGCGGGGCCCGGCCACAAGCAGGGCGGCACCGCCATCTGACGTCATGAAGGTCCGACGATCGTGGTGAACGAACTCGCCGGATCCTTCGCGTGCCTGATCATCCTCTGAAGAACACGGCAGCCGCCAGTCTCGCGGGTAGTAACAGCATTACCACCCCCGGTCCTGGCCGCTGCGCCACGCACACCACGGGGCGACGGCGTGCCCGTACACTCCCGGGCGCCGCGCGAGAGCACATATGCCCAGGTCAGGTCAGAACCTTTCAAGCTCGGCGAGCGCCGTCGCTTCCCAAGCTGAGAGTGCGAGTTCGATTCTCGTCACCCGCTCCATGACAAAGGCCCAGGTCATCGACCCGGGTCTTTTCGCTGTCCGTAGTGATCAGTCGCCGCGTGCCGGATTCGTACCGGACCGTTGATCGTCGCGGTCGACGGTCTCCGGTTCCGGCACGGCAGCGGCTTCCTGGCGTGCCTTGCGTACGGTCGCGTCGAGACCGGCTGCGACTTCCGGCTCGGGGCGACGCCGTCCCGCCGTCCTCGTTCGGCTCGGCCGTGGGTGCTACCAGCAGCCCTCGACCGTGGCGGCGAGCCCGTCCAGGCCGTGGGTGACGGTGGCGGTGGGCGCTGCGCCGTTCTCGACGAACGCGAAGCTCTTCCAGCGGCCGTCCTTGCCCTTGGCGACACCGGCCAGGGCGGACACATCGCTCAGGGAGCCGGTCTTGGCATCGACCTTTCCTACGGCACAGGAGGCGGGTGCGGTGGTGAAGCGGCCGTAGGAGGTGCTGAGGGTGCCGTCGACACCCGCGACCGGCAGGCCCTTCAGGATCGGCCACAGCTTGGCCTGGTGGTGGGTGTCGACGGCGAGTCCGGCGATGACGGAGAGGGCGTCGGCGGTCATCCGGTCGCTGCGGGACAGGCCGCTGCCGTCGTACTCCTTCACCCCGGTGAGCGGTACGCCGTACTGGACGAGCACGGCGTGGACCGCGGCGACGCCGCCCGCGAAGGTGGCGGCCCGGCCCTGGCCCAGCGCGGTGAGCCGCAGCAGGCCCTCGGCGATGTCGTTGTCGCTGTGCTTGAGCATGTACTCCACGGTCGTCGACAGCGGCTTGGACTTGTGGGTGGCCAGAACCGTGCTGCCCGACGGCGTCTTGGCGCGCGCGGGCTTGCCCACCGTGATGCCGTGGGCGGTGAGCTGCTGGGCGAAGTACGTGGTGGCGGTCAGCGCGGTGTCCTGGGTGTTGTTCCCCTCGATCCGCAGGGCCCGGACCGGAGCGACGGTGTCCGGGTAGTAGCCGCTGTTCCAGCCGGTGGCGAGGCTGGGGGCGGCGAAGAGGTGGTCGTCGATCATCAGCCGCACCGAGTGGAGGTTCTTGGCCTTCAGGGCCGTGGCCGCCGCGGTGGCGAGACTCTTCAGGTCGGCGGAGCTGAGCTGCTGATCGCCGCCGCCGACCAGGTACACCGTGCCGGCACGGTAGACGGCCTTGGTCTGCACGGTGTGGTCCGGACCCAGCACGGTGAGCGCGGCGACCGCGGTCGCCAGCTTGTTGGTGGACGCGGGCATCAGTCCCGTTGCCTTGTTCTTGGACCACACCGTCTGCCCCGAGGCGACGTCCCGGACCTCGCCCACCACATTGCTGCCCAGGTGGGCGACGCCCACCCGCTGGTCCAGCTTCCCGGCCATCGCCTTGTCGGTCGGCGTCAGCCCGCTCGCCGCCGACGCGGACGTGGCGGTCATCGCCATCGCGGCCACCACCGGAACGGCGATCACGGCCATCCGCTGGCCGTTCCTGCCGTTCTTCCCGTTCCTGCCGCGCGGAAGTGCATGCCTGCCCACAGCGTTCTCTCCTTCGCCTGTGCCGTCCCGTACGGCGAACATGTGACCAGCGGCTCAAGACCACCCCTGGCTCGTTTCGTCTCTGTTCTGTAACCGCGCCCTCGTGCGGGGGACCCGGCTCACCCGCGCCGATGAGGCACCGTCAGGAGCAGGTCCTGTCGAAGCCGTCCGCCCGCCACACGGCATGACCCGGCACCTTCACCGTCACCTTGGCCGGTTCGGCGTCCGGGCTTGCGGTGAGGAAGGCGTCGGCGGCCGTGCAGAGCAGTTGGCGGACGGCGACCGCGGTCAACGGCCCGACGTACGACGGCAGTTGGACCGTCACCGCGCCGCCCGCCACGCGGACGGTTGGTCTCCACCTCTGCGCTGCCGGAAGTTCGCTGGTCACACCCTTGGACCGGTCCGCGCGCCCCGGACCGTCGGCCAGCAGCCACACGGCCAGCTCGACGTCGTACAGCACCGTGCCGGCGTGCTGGGCCCGGAACGCCAGCGCGGCTTTGAGGTCGGTGGTCGAAGCGGTGTCGTCGGGCAGGGCCGTCAGGTCGTCGCCACGGACGAAGTAGAGCATCGTGGTCTGCCCGATCCCGGTGGCCGGGTCTCCCGCGCGCACCACCCCGCTCGCGGGGACCCCGCAGGCGGTGAGCAGCAGCACCGCCGGGAGCAGCAGCGGGGCGAGCCGGGCGGTACGGCGGCGGACAGCCGTCGCGGACGTCATGGCAGCGGGCTCCCTTCCGTGGGTCGGGCGAACTCGAAGGAGTGCCCGTCCAGCGACTCGGGCGGCAACTCCTCCTGCGACAGGGGCAGTTCTACGGTGAAGAGGGCGCCGCCCTGCGGATGGTTCGCGGCGTGGACGGTGCCGTGGTGGAGGCGGACGTTCTCGGTGGTGATGGCGAGTCCGAGGCCGCTGCCCTCGGTTCTGGTGCGGGCGGCGTCGGATTTGTAGAAGCGGTCGAAGATGAGGGGCAGGACGTCCGCGGGGATTCCGGGACCGCTGTCCAGTACCTCGATGACCGCCCACCGCCCGGCACCCGAGCGCTCGTACGCGTACAGCCGCAGATGTACGGGGGGCGCGCCGTGGCGGAGGGCGTTGGCGACGAGGTTGGCGACGACGACGTCGAGTCGGCGCGGGTCGAGACGGCCGCGCAGGGTGCCGGGCGGGGGCAGTTGGGCGTACACGGTCTCCAGCCAGGCGCGGGAGGCGAGGGTGCTGCGGATGGATTCGGCGAGGTCGATCTCGTCCAGGTGCAGCTGGGCCGCGCCCGCGTCGAACCGGGAGATCTCCATCAGGTCGTCCACCAGGCGGGCCAGTTTGACGGTTTCCTGGCTGATCAGCCGTACGGCGGTGGCGGTGTCCGGATCGAGGTGGGCCGCGTCCTCGTCGAGGACGTCGGTGACGGCCGACATGGCGGCGAGCGGGGTGCGCAGTTCGTGGGAGACGTCGGCGGCGAAGCGGCGGGCGCGCGTCTCCAGCCGGCGCAGTTCGGCGACCGACTCCTCCAGGGCGGCGGCGGTCTCGTTGAAGGTGTGGGAGAGATCGGCGAGTTCGTCGGAGCCGTCGACGGCGAGCCGGGTGTCCAGGTGTCCCTCGGCGATGCTGCGGGTGGCCTCGCGCAGCGCGCGCACCGGACGCAGCACACCGCGGGCGGCGAGGAGGGCGAGCAGAACGGCCAGGACCAGCGCGGGGACGGTGGCGCGCTCGACGGACGTGACCAGGGCGTCGATGGACCGCTGTTCGGTGTTCTGGGAGATCGTCAGGAAGACGGCGAGTCCTGAGTCTTCGGACACGGTCTCCGGTGATCTCCGGAAGGTGACCGGCAGGCCGACGACGAGTGCGGGGCGGCCGTGGACCGTCACCCGCTGGAAATCCGCGGCGGAGTGGCCGGCCACGGCCGCACGCAGACCGGGGGTCAGCTCGGCGAACGGGTCCTTGGGCGTCGAGGTGGCGCTCCGGCCGCGGTAGGTGGCCAGGATCCGCCAGCTCTGGGTGGGTTCGGACCGCGCCACGTCATCGGCGAACGCCTGCAGTTGCGCGGAGCTCAGGGGAAGCCGGTAGTCGGCCACGATGGTGTTGACGTGATCGCGGAACTGCCGGATCACCGCGTCCTGGCTCTGCTGGAGCACCCCGGTACGCGCCTCCCGGAACGTGAGGGCGCCGGTGGAGAGGGTGGCGACGGCGGCCACCAGGGCGAAGGCCACCACCAGCCGGACCCGCACACCGCGCAGCCGCGACGGAGCCCTCACCCGGGCCACCGTGCGGGCAGCCCTCCTCGCGGCCTCCGCGGAATCGCTCGCCGCGTGCTGCGACTGCGACGCGTCCTGCGGCGGTGGCTCCGGCGGTGGCTGGGCCGCGTCCCGTGTCGGGGGCCGCTTCACCGGTGACTTCAGCAGGTTCCTCATCGCGGCCCGAGGTGGTCGTACCGGCCGGGCCGACGGGAATCCGACCAACCCGAACCCGACCGGCCCGGACCCGACCGATCCGGCCGGTCGGGCTGTTGCCCGGAGTCCTTGAACCGGTAGCCGAAGCCGCGCACGGTGTGGATGTAGCGGGGCTGCCCCGGGGTTTCGCCCATCTTGGTACGCAGCCGTTTGACACAGGCGTCCACCAGCCGCGCGTCAGCGTTGTAGTTGTGCTCCCAGACCGCTTCGAGCAGTTGCTGCCGGTTGAAGACCTGGCCGGGCGAGGCGGACAGGGTCAGCAGGAGCCGCAGTTCGGACGGAGCGAGGGCGACCGGCACGCCCTCGCGGCAGACGGTCAGCGCGGTGCGGTCGATGGCCAGTTCGCCATGGGTCTCGGTCTTCGGCACGCCCCCGCCGGGGGGTGCGCCGACGCGCCGCAGGAGGGCACGGATACGGGCTTCGAGGACCCGGGCCCGGACGGGCTTGACGACATAGTCGTCGGCTCCCGCTTCGAGCCCGACCACGATGTCCACGTCGTCGCCCCGGGCGGTCGCCATGATGATCGGGACCTGGTTGTCGTCGGCGCGGATCCGGCGGCAGACCTCCAGCCCCGACATGCCGGGCAGCATCAGGTCGAGGACCACGACATCCGCCTGGCAGGACCGCAGTTGACCGAGTCCGTCCTCGCCGGTCCCTGCGGCGACGACGTCGTGTCCCTGCCGGCGAAGCGCGAGTTGGACACCTTCGCGCACCGCGCGGTCGTCTTCGATCAACAGGACACGTGGCATGCGCAGAAGTATCCGTACACCGGGACTCCCGTGATGGGCGATCACATGATCATGGCTGATTCGCTACCCACGTGACCGGCCGCGGGCGCGGCCCCGGTCGATCGACCGTTGCGGTTCCGTGACATTCCGAACCAGGTCCGATCACATGGTTCCTCCAGCCTCTGAGCACACGACGCCGGGCACCGCCTCGCCGTCGGTGGGTCACCGGACAACGGATCCCCCGTCCTGTTCACATCGCGGAGCGCGGACCGCTCGCGGATGCCGTCGCCCTCCGGGGCGACCGCCCGAACAAGGAGTTCCCCTACGATGCGCAAGTCCCCGTCGCAGGAAACGTCCCCGGCACGAAAACACCGCGCCGCCGTCTGGGGCCGCAGGCGTGTGATCGACTACCCGCGCCGTGGCAGAAGAGGCCTGCGCCGCTGGCTGCCGTCGTGGCGACTGCTGCTCGGGGGCTTCCTGCTCTCCGTCGGCAGCCTGTGCGGGCTCTTCGCCTACGTGTACTCGCAGGTCGGCATACCGGACGAGAACGCGGCGGCGCGGCAGGAGGCCAACGTCTACTACTGGTCCGACGGCAGCCAGATGACGGCCGTGGGGGCGGTGGACCGGCAGATCGTGCCGCTGTCGCAGATACCCGTGTCGATACGCGGCGCGGTGGTGGCGGCGGAGAACGCGAGCTTCTACAGCGATCCCGGCGTCTCGTTCAAGGGCGAGTTGCGCGCGGTCGTCAACATGGCCAAGGGCGAGGACGTCCAGGGCGGTTCGACCATCACGCAGCAGTACGTGAAGAACACCTATCTGTCCCAGGACCAGACCTACACCCGCAAGGTCAAGGAGTTCTTCATCTCCCTGAAGGTCAGCCGGACGAAGACCAAGGGCATGATTCTCCAGGGCTATCTGAACAGCAGCTGGTTCGGCCGCCAGGCCTACGGGATCCAGGCCGCGGCATACGCGTACTACGGCATTCCGGCCAAGGACCTCGACCCCAGCCAGGCCGCGATGCTGGCGTCGACTCTGAAGGGAGCGGACCAGTACGACCCCTCGCTCAGCGCGGCCAACCACGCCCGTACGGTGGCGCGTTGGAGCTGGATCCTGGACCGTGAGGTCACGGTCGGGCTGATGACCCCGGCGGAGCGGGCCACGTACCGGACGTTCCCGGAGCCGAAGAAGGAGTCGGTGTCGACGAGCATGGCCGGCCAGACCGGCTATCTCGTCAATGTCGCCAACGCGTACATCACCAAGCGCACCGGGCTGACCGACCGTGACCTCGCGCGCGGCGGCTACCGGATCCACACCACCTTCGAGAAGGACAAGGTGCGGCGGCTGGAGCAGGCCGTCAAGGACGTCACCAGCCAAGGCCTCGACCCGAAGAACCGTTCCACCGACCGCTACGTCGAGGTCGGCGCCGCCACCGTCAGGCCCGAGGACGGTGCCGTACTCGCCCTGTACGGCGGCTCGGACGCCACACAGCACTTCACCGACAACGCGGACACCTCCGGCGTCGCCGCCGGGTCGGTGTTCAAGCCCTTCGCCCTCGCCGCCCTCATCGACGGCGAGCGGCGCGCCTACCCCGTCCGCTGGTCGGTGAAGACCCCTCCCCCCGGCATCCCGGACATGCAGAGCGCGTTGGTGACCTCGGCCCACGCGCCCTTCGTCCAACTGGGCAAGTCCATAGGCTGGGTTCAGATCCGGAACGCGGCCGTCAAGGCCGGGCTGCTGAAGAGCAGCATGGCTCCGCTGGAGCAGACCTTCCCGATCGGCACCTCGACACCCAGCGCCATCCGGATGGCCGACGCCTACTCGACCTTCGCCAACGCGGGCGCACAGAACGATCCGTACTCGGTGACCCGGATCCTGAGGAACGGCGAGCCGGTCGGCGGTCTCGAACACCCGCACTCCCGCGCCGCGTTCAGTCCAGGGGTGGCGGGGACCGTCGACAAGGTGCTGCAGAGTGTCGCCTTCGAGAACGGCACGCAGTCCATCGTCCCCGGCTCCGCGTCCGTCGCCACCGGCGCCGACGACCTGACCAAGTCGGCCTGGTTCGTGGGCTACACCAAGGACCTGTCCACCGCGATCACCCTCTTCCGCAACAAGCCCGGCCAGGCCAAGCTCCTCCCCCTCACGGGCGTGGGCGGCGCCGGTTCCCTCCGCGGCAACGTCTTCCCGCCGCGGATCTGGGCCCGCTTCATGGGCTTCACCGGCACCTTCGAACTGAACCGCACGAAGCCCGCGGAGCGCGACCCGGCCACGCAGGCCGAACCGACGACGGCGAAGACACCTGTTGACTAAGGACCGCACCTCCTGGGCGCTATAGGCAACCCCTATAGCGCCTGCTCGCTTTTCGTCTTTGCCTTTCGATCTTTTCCGGACCTACCGTTGAGCATGACCACGACCACAGCAAAGAACAATGCCAATAGCAATGCGAAGACACGCGAACTCGCGGGGAAGCGAGCCCTGGTCACGGGTGGTTCGCGCGGAATCGGCGGGGCCATCGTGCGACAACTCCTGGATGCGGGTGCCGACGTACTCACGACCGCCAGGTCGAAGACGGGCACGGTGCCGGAAGGGGCCACTTTCGTGGAGGCCGATGTGCGGACACGGGCCGGAGCGGAGGCACTCGCCGAGGCCGCGCGGGAAACGCTCGGCGGGGTGGACATCCTGGTCAACAACGCGGGAGGAGCACGGCCGTTCGGCAACGCCTGGCTCATCCCCGACGAGGAGTGGCAGGACCAGCTGGACCTGAACTACCTCGCATCGGTACGGCTGGACTCCCTGCTGACCCCGGGCATGCGGGAACGCCGTTCGGGAGCGGTCGTGCACGTGTCCTCGGCCGCCGTCCCCACCTCGGCACCGCCGTTCCTGCACTACACGGCGGCGAAGGCGGCCCTGCAGAACTACAGCCGGGGACTGGCCCTGGAACTGGCCCCGTTCGGAGTCCGGGTCAACACGGTGTCCCCCGGCAGGACCGCCACCCCGGGCGGCGAGGCGACGCGGGAGCAGTGGGCGAAGCTGGTCGAGGGGCCGGGCCGGGACAACACCGCTCCTCCGCTGGGACGCGACGGCCGGCCCGACGACATCGCCGACGCGGTGCTGTTCCTCGTATCGGACCGGTCGAGCTGGCTCACCGGCCAGAACCTCACTGTGGACGGCGGCGAATTTCCGGTATGAGCGAGCTGAGCGGAAAGAAATCGTAGAGCGGAAAGAAGTCAGCCGGCCTTCGATGCCGATTACGCCACCGGCACCGAACCGAAGGAACCGGCGTAATGCCATGTCTCCTTCCGCAGGAATTCCAGCAGGGCCATTTCCGCCGGGCCCGCGCCGGGTCGGACAGCGGCGACGGTGGGCATGGAAACGGCGGGAGAAACGGGACGCGTGAGGTGCTCGAACCCGGGAGGCACCGCGGAGGTCGGAACAAGCGTCACCCCCAGTCCGTGGGCGGCCCAGCGCACCGCCGTCGCCGTCTGCGACACCCGGGCGACCGTGGTCGGAGCCAGCTCGTTGTCCCGCAGCACGTCCCGCAGCACCCCGTCGAGCGCGCTGTCGTGATCGAACCTGATCCACGGTTCCCGCTCCAGCACGCGCAGCTCGACCCGGTCCCCGGCGAGCTGCGCGTGCTCGGGACTCGTCACCACGACGAATTCCTCATCGCCGAGGTGGTGGCCCTCGTACAGGCCCTCCTTGCACGGCCCGGCCATCAGCCCCAGGTCCACCACGCCCCGGCGGGCCAGCCGCTCCAGTTCGGCGGGGTTCGCCTCCTCGAAGACGGTGATCTCCAGCCGCGGGAAACGGCGGCGCAACGCGGTCAGCGCGCCCGGCAGTTGCCGCGTGCCGAGGCCCATCTGCGCGGCGACCACCAGTTCGCCCTCAAGCTCGTCGGCACCGGCCCGCGCCGTCGCCTTCGCCCGCCGCGCCGCCCGCACGGCGACCTCCGCGTCCCGCAGGAACGCGCGACCGACCGCGGTGGGCACCAGCCCGGTCGGCGTGCGGGCGAACAGCGTCACGCCGAGCTCCCGTTCCAGGCCGCGGATCTGCTGGGACACCGATGGCTGAGCGACATGCAGCGACTCCGCCGCCGCCGTCACCGAACCCGCCTCGGCCACCGCCAGGGCGTACTCGAACTGACGAAGACTCACCGCCGCCTCACGTCCTCTCCTTACGTCCTCACGCAGTCCGGTCACGTCCCCGGCAGGTCACAGAGCCCGGAAGACCGTCACGGGCAACCGCGGCAACGCGACCGCGACCTCGCCGTATTCCCGCTTCCCGCTTCCCGCTTCCCGCTTCCCGCTTCCCGCGCACGACCAGGTGCGTCGTACCGCACCTGGCTCGACAGCAGGATTTCCCGCCTGCCACGTCTTCGGCATCGCGCGCCAACTGGTGCCCTGCGGTGGGGTCTTGAAGGCGAATCGCGTACGGCTACGTCGCGCGGAGTCGGCCATGACTGTCAAGGCACTGGTGACGTGGAGTCGGGTTGCCTGGTCCCAGGTTCAGGACGTGGCGCCGGTGATCGAGAGGACGCTGCCGATCTTCACGTCGCCGTAGAACCACTTGGCGTCGGTCGGGTCCAGACCGATCCAGCCGGCGCCGGTGTCGTGCTTGCCGATGCTCTTCTCTTTGTAGGAGAAGGCGATGCCGACGTAGACCGGTTCGTTGTTGGTGTCGCGCAGTTCGACCGCGAGTGAGACCTCCGTGGTGTAGGCGACTCCGCCGGTCAGGTCGGTGACGGTCACCACCTTGGTTTCGTGCTTCTTGTAGACAGTCAACGGCCCTACGAGCCCGCGGCTGTCGGGGAGGCCGGAGGTCAGTGGCATGACCCGTCCCCCGACGATCAGGGCGCGCTTGCCGAGGGCGACCGTGCCGGTGACGGGCGTGCGCTGCAGGGGAGTTGACACATCGGTGGAGGGGACGCGGGGTGACGGGACGGGGTCGGCGTGTGTGGCGGCCGGGAGTTGACGCCCGTTCCCGTCCCCCGCGGGGTCCGTCGCGGAGTCGGTGAAACCCACGGTCAGCGCGAAGGCGACCACGGCGAAAGCCACCGCACCCGCGCCCAGTGTGCCTGCCATCCGGCGGCGCCCCCGGCGCACGGCACGGCCGCGGACCTCGGCACCGGTGAGGACCGGACGGGTCTCTTGCCCCGCGGCGAACTCGCCCAGCGCGATGGAGAGTTCGGTGGCGGAGACGTCGTCTTGGGAGAGTTCGTCAGACACGGCCGCTCTCCTTCCGAACCGGCGCGTCCGCCTCGCCCGTCTCATCGGCCTCGCCAACCGTCAGGTGCTTCGCCAGTGCCGCCCGGCCCCGGTACAGCCTGGCCTTGACCGTCCCCACGGGCGCACCCGTGTCGGAGGCTATCTGCTCGACACTCACGTCACACAGGTGGTGCAGGACGATCACCATCCGCTGGGCCTTGGGCAGTTGGCGCAGCGCGGCGACGAGTGCCGTGTGATCGGGGTCGGGTCCCGGCATCGACCCGGGCGGTGGCGTACGGCGTACCAGCTCCAGCCAGCGCCTGGCCCGGCGCCAGCGGCTCACCGCCAACCGCATGGCGACCGTACGGATCCACGCCTCGGGCGCCTCGTCCGCGAGGAAGTCCCCGCGCCGGTCCCAGGCCCGTACGAACGCCTCCTGGACCACGTCCTGCGCCTCCTCCCTGTCTCCGGTGAACGCCGAGAGCTGGCCGGTCAGACGGGGAAACGCGGCCGCGTAGAAAGCGTCGAACTCGTCCTCGGTCATGACCTCACCGGAGTCTTGGAATTCCCGTGCAACCTGACCCCCCTCGCGGTGCGTACAGATCCCGAAGGCCGCGTCCGTCGCACACGCCCCACAGGAAAGACGACAAACACGCGTCTCAGGATCCACTTCCCCCACAGCCGTACCGGAGGACCACCGAAGTGCCGCACCCCCACGATGACTTCGCCACGTACGCACACGCGGGCCTGCCCAGGCTGCTCACCACCGCCCACCTGCTCTTCGGCAACCAGGGAGACCCCCGGGAGGCGACCGAGTTGGTGCGGAGAACCCTGGTGAGGGTGTGCGCGCGGTGGCGCCGGATACCTCGGGACGACGTGGACTTCTATGTACGACGGTTCCTGGTCAAGGAGTATCTGCGCGGGACGCGGGGGCGGGCACGCCGCCAAAAGGCCCTGCCTCAAGGTGTGTTGGGAGGCCTGACCGCGCGGCAACGGGTCGTACTCGTGTTGCTGCACTGGGAGGGCCTGCGCGAGCCGGAGATCGCCCAGTTGCTCGGCTGGTCTGCCGGTGCGGTCAGGAGCCGGACTCGGCGTGGGTTGGCGGTGTGCGGAGGTGACGCCGAGCGGCTGCGGGGGCTCTTCGCGGAGGCCGCCGAGGCCACCGAGGCCGCCGCCGGGGTCGTCCCGTTCGACGTTCCTTACGGCATTCCGCTCGATGCCGTCGAGCAACGGGGCCGGGCGCTGCGGCGCCGTCGTAGAGGCGCGGTCGTGGCCGTCTGTGGGCTGTTGCTCGTGCCAGTGGTCGTGTTCGGCGCGGGCCGGTTCGTGGGCGGCGGCTCCGCGGACGGGTCGGGCGGCGGGGCGACCGACGTGGCGCAGAGCCCTATACGGATCGTCGCACCCGGCGAACGGGTGGACGCCCTACCGGGCGTACAGATCTGGCTGACCACCGACGGCAAGCACTGGTCGACACCGGAACGGCCCAACCTGTTCCTCGGCCTAACCGGTGACGGATCCGAGAGCGGTTACAACTACCCACACAGCTACAAGAAGGGTGACTACGAGTACGGCTACAAGGACAGTTACGGGAACGGCTCCGAAGTCGCCGCCGAGAGCAAGCGGCCGACCGTCTCCATGCAGCCCGAGCCGCTGAACAGCTCATACTTCCTGTCGGGCCTGTACCGCGGCCTGTCCGGCGACCCGGCACGCGTCGAGGTCACCGTCGACGACCGCAGGATCACCGGTACGGTCCTCACGCTGGCCGGCAGCCCGGGCTGGGGCGTCTGGTACGCGCGCACACCGCTGTCACCGGAGGAGATGAAGTCGAGTTCCGTCGACGGCGGTCCGATCGTCACGGTGTACGACGCGGCCGGCAAGGTCGTCGCACGGGGCGGGGTGGACGAGTGAAGCGCCTCGTGCCCTGGAACCGCGTCCGTGTCCGCGCCCACCTGCGCATCCCGCTCCGCCTGCGCCTCCGCCGTACCCGGGGCCGCCTGCTGCGCCGACTGCTCATCGCCTTCCTGCTACTGATCGCGACACTGTGCACGGCGGCGGTCGTCGCGTACCGCCTGACGGACATCCCCGAGCCGCACCCGGAGACCGTCACGCAGAGCACGGTCTTCGTCGACGACAAGGGCTCCTACCTGGGCCGACGCGGCCCCGTCGACCGCCAGGAGGTGCCGCTGTCGCAGGTTCCGCGATACGTCCAGGACGCGGTGATCGCGGCCGAGAACCGCTCCTTCCGTACGGACGACGGGGTCTCGCCACGAGCCATCACCCGCGCGGTGCTGGCCTCGCTGACCGGCGGCGAACGGCAGGGCGGTTCCACCATCACCCAGCAGTACGTGAAGAACGCGCTGCTGAGCCCGGAACAGTCCCTGTCCCGCAAGGCACGCGAGGCCCTGATCGCGATCAAACTCGACCGCACCCGATCCAAGGACGACATCCTGGCGGGCTATCTCAACACGGTCTACTTCGGCCGGGGTTCGGCCGGCATCCAGGCGGCCGCCCGCAACTACTTCGGCGTGGACACCCGGAACCTGACCGTCTCCCAGGGCGCCGCGCTGGCGTCGATCGTCAACATCCCCTCGTACTACGAGAAGGCGGGCTCCGACCCCAAGGTGACCGCGACACTCAAGGCGCGCTGGACATGGGTACTCGACGCGATGACGGCAAGCGGCGCCATCACGGCGAAGCAGCGCGCCGACGCCACCTTCCCGGCCTTCCGCTTCTATCCGCCGGGCACGACCGAGGGGCAGCGGCAGTACATGATCGACGTCGCGGCGAAGGAGGCCGCCGACCGGCTCGGCATCACCGAGGACCAGTTGGCCCGCGGCGGCTACACCGTGCACACCACGTTCGACCTGGCTCTGCAGGACGCCACGACCGAGGCGGTGAAGAACCTCAAGGCCGGCAAGGACAGCAAGGACAGTCAGAGCGACAAGGGCACCAAGCTGCACACCGCCGTCGTGGCGATCAAACCCGGCGACGGGGCGGTACGGCTGCTGTACGGAGGCTCGGACTACGCCCGGCAACCGTTCAACGACGCGGTCGGCGGCGCGGTGGAGGCGGGAACGGCCCTGGACCCCTTCGGCAAGGTCCTCCTCACCGCCCCGCTGGCCAACCTCCAGAAGACCCCCGCACCCACCCCACTGACACTGGCCTCGGCCTACGCGACCATCGCGGCGAACGGGCTGTACGCGACCCCGTACACGATCACGAAGATCACCCGGGACGGCCGTCAGGTGTACACCGCACACCCCGACACACGGCGCATGCTGGACGAAAGGGAAGCGTTCATGGTGAACGCGCACATGTCCAAGACAACCAGTACGCCAGAGACATCCAAGACGTCCGAAGAGACGATCCCTTCGCCCCTCACCCCCACCGCCCAGAACACTCCTCAGACCTTCTTCACCGCCGGAGCAGGCGGCGGAATCACCCGCCGAACCATCTGGTCCACCACCCTGAACCCCCAACTCACCCTGACAGTCGCCCTCTTCGCCGACCACCCCGGCAAGAAGAAGAACACGACCGCACCCGCCCAGCTCCCGAACAATCCGTCGCCGATCGAGTCGGCGGAGGACACGGCGGCACAGATCTGGCGACTGGCGACCGCGGGGACGGAGTAGGAAGGGGTCGGTTTCTCTGCGGCTTCTCCACCCTTGGGCAGAGGCCCCGTTCCTCCGTTGCGGCGACGAATCGTCGGCCGTGCGACGGAATGCTTGCGGTCATGGACATCACTTCGCTCACCGTCGTACTCAGTGTGATCGTGGTCGTCGCGGCCTCGGTGCTCATCGCCTTCAATGAACCGCCGCTGTGGGTCTACGTGTTGAGCTGTGCGGGGTCGTTTCCGTTGAGCAGCGTCCTGCTCAGCGGGCCCGCCTTCACCTCCGCCATCGAGGACGGTTCCGCCGCCGCGTGGGCCCTGCGGCTGGCCATCGCCTCCACCGTCACGGTCGTACTGAGCTTCTTCTTCGGCAAGGACAGCCGCGGGGGCGCCGAGGACGACCACGAGCACACCACCGACCCCGCCCCTGCCCCTGCCCCTGCCCCTCGTCCTATGGTCTGAGCGTGGCCGTGAGGGTGTCCGCCAGCCATGCCTCATACGTGTCGGCGGACCAGCCCCGTCCCGCCGTGAGCTGGGTGTACAGCTGCGGGCCGGTCAGGGCCCAGACGGCGTCCGCCAGGTGGGCCGGATCGGCGTCAGGGCCCAGCGCGCCGGTCTCGTGGAGGTGGGTGACGAACGCGGTGACGCCGGTCAGCCGCTCCCCCTCACCGAGCTCCAGGACCTCGCCGACGTCCGGGCCCGCCTGGGTCAGCAGGGCGAACAGCGGGGTGATCCGTTCATGGATTCCCCGGACGTACGCGCCGTAGAGACGGAGCTTGGTGCTCAGCTCCCCGGTCCGCAGGATCTCCTGGATCTGGGGGCGTTCCCCCATGGGCACCGGTTCGTCGTCCCCGGCCAGCGTGATGTCCCACAGTGCCTTGACCAGGCCCGGTTTGCCGCCGAACGACTTGTACACCGTCTCGGGTGAGACACCCGCCCGCTCGGCCACGGCACGCACGGTCGTGGCGTGGTAGCCGTCCTGGAAGAGCAGCTCACGGCAGGCCGCGAGCACCGCGGCCCGGTTGCGGCGCGCGGCCTCGCGCCGGCCCTCGGAGTTGTAGGACCGACGAGGCGTCCCGTCCGGCATCGGTGCACTCTCCAATTCTGTTACAGTCGACTGTATCGAATGCAGTCCGTCGTATCGAATACTGCCCGGCTGCCGGAGGCTCGTATGTCCCGTCCCGCATCCACGCAGGTCGCGCCCGGCGTCCACCGCCTCGGCGACCATGTCGTCAACTTCTACCTGATCGAGGACCCGGACGGTCTCGTCCTGGTCGACGCGGGAACGCCCGCGCACCTGAAGCAGCTGAGCGCACTGCTGGCCGATCTCGACCGCTCCCTGGCCGACATCCGTGCCGTACTGCTGACGCATGGGCACGCCGACCACACCGGACTGGCCCACGCCCTCCAGGAAGCCGGCGCCGATCTCTGGATCCACGAGCGCGACGCCGCCATCCTGCGCGACGGCCCGCGCAGCTCGACCCGCCACGCCAAGCCCGAGCGTTCGATGCTGCCGTACCTGCTGCGCAGGCCCTCCGCACTCGCGGTTCCCCTGCGACTGGCCCGCGACGGAGCCTTCACCGCTCCCGGGGTGCGGGGTGCGCGGGTCTTCGACGCCGACCAGGTGCTGAAGGACGTTCCCGGCACCCCGCGGGCCGTCGTACTGCCCGGTCATACGCCCGGCAGCACCGCGTACGTCTTCACCGACCGCGGGCTGCTCTTCACGGGCGACGCCCTGGTCACCGCCGACGGCTTCACCGACCGGACCGGGCCCACGATCGTGAGCCGCTGCTTCACCCATGACAGCGGGGCCGCGCTCGACGCCCTCGACCGCCTCGACGAACTGACGGCGGGACCGGCGGCGGAACGGACGGCGGGACGGACGGTTGAACTGCTGCTGCCCGGCCACGGCGAGCCCTTCGTCGGAGACATCCGAGCCGCCACCCGACAGGCACGGCAGTTCGGCGCCCACTGATCCCCGACTTCCAACTCCCGAGGAAACGACATGAGTTACTACACTCCCCGCGTCCTGCACGTCCCCACCGAGAAGGGCGTGGTCAAGTGGATGTCGGGCGACGTCTACGAGACCTTGGCGACAGCCGGTTCCACCAACGGTGCCGTGGGCTTCACCGTCTGCTGGGTGCCCCCGGGCGGCGGACCGGTGGCGCATGTGCACAAGAGCGCCGACGAATCCTTCTACCTCATCTCGGGTGAGCTGGAATTCCTGAACGGCGATCAGACCTTCGTGGCGAACACCGGTGACTTCGTCTTCGTTCCGAGGGGCACCCGGCACCGGTTCCGGAACCTCACCGACGAACAGGCGCACATGGTGGCCTTCTTCACCCCCGGCGGAGGCGAGGGGCTGTGGCTGGACGGCGGGGACGACCCCTCGCGGGTGCGGGTGAAGAACTCGTCGAGGGCGACGCAGCTGCCGCTGTCGGTGCGGGTGCCAAGG
>NZ_JBHXME010000203.1:0-17401 GCF_042721125.1 Streptomyces sp. NPDC058469 | reverse complement strand
ACCGACAGCGGCAGCTGCGTCGCCCTCTACGTTTTCTACACCCGCACCCGCGAGGTCGCCCTCTACTCCCCTCTCCGCGAGGCCGGCGGCACCGCCCCCGGCCTCGCCGCCCGAATACACGCCGCCGGCCGCAGAGCAGGACGCCTCGTGCGACGGGCCACCTCCGCTGATCCAGAACTCGCAGTTGGCGAAGTCGAAGGGCACCAGCAGGACAGAGTCCAGCAGGTTCGGGGCGACCTTGTCGTCGAGGTTCGCTTGGGGCAGTTGCTGTGCCGCCGCAACGGTCGAGGAGGAATCCGTGTCACCACTGGAGGTGGTGGTGGGCGGAGACCCCGGTGAAGGCGACGGGGTCGCGGAATGGGACTTGGGCTTGGATTTGGGCTTGCAGGTGAACCCCGCCGCGCAGGTATTCGACGGTGAGTTCGCCCAGTCGTCGTACCCCGTCGGATCCGAACCGCTCGCCGGATTGTCCGCCGCGTACGTGTACCCGCCCATCTGGTTCGGATCGCCCGCCTGGAAGAGCGGATCGGCGGTGAGGAACCGGCCCAGCGTCGGGTCGTAGTTCCGCGCCCCCAACAGATCCAGCCCGGTAACCGAGTCGCTCGGTTTCCCCAGGAAGCCGTGGTTCTCGTCCCCCGCCACCCACGTCGACGGAGCCGTACCGCGCGGGTTGCCGTAGGGGTCGTAGTACCGGCGGGTCGCCGCGAGGGTGGTCGCGTCGACCGCCGTGGTCGCCGTGCCCTGTGAGGTGGCCACCTGGTAGGTGACGCTGCCGCTGCTGGAGCGGGTGACCTGGGTACCGTCAGGCCCGGCGTAGTAGCGCAGGGCTGTGCACGTCTTCGCCGCCACGTCGAGCGTCAACTGCTCGGCGCCGCCGAAGAGGTAGAGGACGCGGGTCTTGTCGGTGCCGCCGACCGTCGCCGTTTGTTCCAGCAGGTTGCCGTCGGCGTCGTAGAGGTACTTACTCGTACGGGTTGTCGTCCCGGATGGGGTCGAGACCGTCGCTGTCCGGCCCTCGGCGTCGTATGTGAAGGTCTGCGTCTGGCCGGCCGGCAGCGCGCCGGACGTGATCGTCGACCAGGTCTGGCCCTTGCCACCGCAGGTGGTCAGGGTCAGTTGGGTGCCCTTGGTGGCGCTGGCGCTCGGGTCGGTCAGGCACAGGGTGCTCTTGGCCGCGTTGACCAGTGTGCCGGTCGACGTCACGCGCCACTTCTGGGTCGCGTCGGTCGAGCAGGTGTCCATCACCACGCCCGTGCCGGAGGCCGTCGCGTTGCCCGCGGTGTCCAGGCACAGGTTCGCCGCGGTCACCGTGCCATCGGTGTTGACCGTCCACTTCTGTGCCGCTGCCGTCGAACTGCACGTGTTCACCTCGACCTTGACGCCCGAGCCCGTCTCCTCCACGCACAGCTTTCCGCCGCCGGTGAGGGTGAAGCCGGTCGTCAGCGGGCCCGTGGTCTTCGTGGCCCGGCTGACCGTGTTGCCCGCGTTCTTCCCGGCCGTGTCCGTGTACGAAGGGGTCTGCGTGGCCGTACCCGTGCCCGGGTTGCTGATCGTGGTCGCGCCCGCCTGGTCGGGGTGGGCGGCGGAGGCGGTTCCGTCCGCACCCGCGTACGAGGTCGACTGGGTCGTGTCCGCGAGTGCGTTTCCGGTGGTGTCGTGGTTCACCGTGCCGGTGCGGTCGCCGAGCAGGTCGTAGGTGTACGTCTGCCAGTACGGCGCGGGCCCGCCCACCGTCTTCGTCTTCACCGGGGCCGCGCTGGTCTGCACGGAGGCCGAGTTGCATCCGCCCACGGCGCCCACCGGTGCGGTGCCGGAGTCGGTGATGCCGGCGGTGTCCGTCCAAGCTGCGGTCAGCCGCTGGAAGGAGTCGTAGGCGAAGCACTGGGTGTCGTGGGTGGTGTTGTCCTGGAGGTCGTCCGTCGCGGTGAGCTCGCCGGCCTGGTTGTAGCGGTAGTTGACGACGTCCAGGGCCGTGGTCGACGTCTGCACCATGCTGCTGGTCTGCGTGGTGGCGCCGGTCGTCGCGTCGTACTGGGCGAAGGTCGCGAGCTCCTTGCCCGTGGGGCCGTAGTTGGTCTGCAGGACCCGGCCGAAGGGGTCATGGACCGTGCCGTCCAGGTACGAGGGCGTGTTGGCCGCGTTGATGTAGCCGCCGAAGCCGTCCAACGCGCCCTGCAGGGTGTAGCCGTAGCCGACGCGCTCGGCCGGGAGGCCGCCGTCCGCCTGGTACTGGGTGGTGGCCAGCAGGCCGGTGTTCGGTGTGTACGTCGACGACAGCGAGTACGTGGTCGTGCCGCCGGTGCTGCCCGCCGTGCCCGGGAAGCCGTCTGCGGACGGGACCGTGAGGGTCGAACCGAGCGGCTGGTAGGCCGTGTTGTAGCCGGTGATCGCCTCGGTGTACGCGCTGCCGCTCGTGCCGCCGACATAGCGGGTCGAGGAGGTCGGGTAGCCCTTGGCGAGCGTGTCGTAGACCCGGGAGGTCTGCTGCTTGGCCGGGTCGGGCGTGGCCGACCAGGGGGCCGCGTACTCCGCCGTGACGCGGCTGTCCCAGTCGTAGGCGTACGACAGCACCTGGCCTCGCGGGTCGGTGGTCTGGAGCAGGTTGCCGAGCACGTCGTACTTGTCGAACGTCGTCGTGCCGGTGTTGGGGTCGGTCTGGGAGGTCGGCTCGCCCATCAGGTCGTAGTGGTAGGACCAGGTGTTGCCCGCGCTGTCGTTGACCGTGTCGAGCTGGCCGGCGGGCGTGTAGGTGTAGCGGGTGGCGGCGTCGGCGGCCGGTACCGCGCCTGCCGTGCCCTGCTTCCACAGGACCGTGCTGCCGTCGCCGCCGACGACGGCGAGCGTCGAGTCGGCGCGGACCTGGAGCGTCGCGCCCGTGGTCGCGGTCAGGCCGCTGTTCCACTTCGAGGCGCCGGCGGCGGTGAGGACGGCGAGGTTGCCGTCGGTACCGAACTGGGCGTACGCGCCCGGGTTTCCGCTCGTGTTGCTGGACCAGAGGGTCTTGCCACTGCCGAGCGCCGTGAGGACCAGATTGCCGTCGGCCTGCATGGTGAGGCGGACGCTGTTGGAGGTCAGCGAGGTGCCCGACGGGATGATGCTGGCGCCCTTGAGCGTGACCGTGGCGCCGGTGTTCTTCACCACCGACTTCACGGTCTGGCCGAGTGCGTTGGAGTAGGAGGCGGTCGAGGAGGCGCCGGCCGGCGGGGTCGTGTCCGTCTCGTCGGCGCCGGGGTAGGCCGTGCTCGTGCCCCACTGCTTGACGGCCTGGTGCCACAGGGTGCTCCCGGTGGCACGGCCCTGGCCGTCGTACGTCGTCGTGGTCTCGGCGGGGATCTCGTTCTCGTTGGCCGCGTACAGAGTGGCGGACGGGGAGTGGTCCGGCTCCGAGTAGGGGGCATACGAGGCGCTCGGCCAGCCGTGGGAGTCGTAGAACGTGTCGGAGATGATCCGGCCGGAGTCGGAGTCGCCGTCCGCGGCCGTCTGGACCTGACGGGGCTGGAGCATCCCGTCGAAGATGCTGGTCGACGTCGAGTAGGTGCCGTCCTCGCGCAGGGTGCGGGTGGTGACGGACGACGGGTCGCCGGGCTGGGTGATCGTGCCGCCGGGGGCGGGGACCGCACCGGGGTTCACGGAGTAAGCGAACGTCATGTCCGCGCTCTGTGTCGCCTTGTCGCGTCCGGGCAGCCAGACGGCGGTACGACGGCCGAGGGCGTCGTAAGTGATGTCCGTGACGCGGTTGTTGGCGTCGACGTTCTCGACGGGCACCCCGCGCAGCCGGTCGAGGGTGGACGTGACTTTCCACTGCTGCTGGTTGGTGGAGACGATGCTCGTCGGGTTGGTGTTGCCACCCGCGCCGTTCCACTTGGGCAGGTAGTCGGTGTGGGTGCCCTGGCCCGTCGTGTCGAGGGAGTCGGTGACGCGGCCCGCGGCGTCGTAGGAAATGCCGCTGGTGGTGCGCCAGTTCTCGGTGCCGTCGGTGGCGAAGCCGGTACCGACCTGGGTGCCGGTGACGCGCGGGTGGGTGACCGTGCCGTAGGCGCCGAGGGCGCTGACGGAACCGTCGCCTTCGTAGTAGATCTTCTTGTCGGAGAGCAGGGTGTCGGTGCCGGGCTTGGTGCCGCAGGGGCCGGAGACCGCGGTGATGCGGTCCGGGTAGGTGAGCAGCATGGTGTTGTCGGCCGACGAGGAAGGCGCCGCGTAATCCGTGGTGGCACATTTCTCCTGCGCCGCCACGGAGACGTCGCCGTGCGCGTCGATGGACTGCACCCGGCCCTGGTCGTCGTATGCCGTGTCGGTGCGGGTGTGCCGCCAGGTGCCGTCGGCGAGCAGGGAGTAGCCGTGCGACTGGGTGGACTTGATCCGGCGGGCGGCGAGGTCGGGCAGGGTGGCCTTGTCCGGCGCGGTCTCCCCCGGGTGGTCCTCCTGGGTCCAGGCCGTCCACGAGGTGCGGTCGGTGTGTGCCGTGGTGGTGAAGGTGAACGGGCCGTTGACGGTGGAGGCGTTCACCGTGCCGCCGGAGGCGGTGTACGTGTCCGATTGAAGTGCGGTGCCCGCGAGTTGGTCGGCGTCGGTGACGCTCAGCGCGGTGTTGCCGCCGACCTTGGCGTCCACGGTGACCGAGCGGCGGGTGCCGTCGGCCTTGTAGTCGCCGTCCATGCCCTGCAGATACGTGGTGGTCTGCTGGGTGACCGGCTCGGGCGCCTTGCCGGTGCGCACGGTGACCGTGCGGAAGCCGCGGAACTCATCCCAGGTGCGGTACTGGTCGTCGGTCAGGTCGGAGTCGTCGCGGTGCCAGGCGGCGCCTGAGTAGGTGTATGTGGAGACGTGTGCCTCGGAGCCGGCCGGGATCTTCGAGGCGTCGGGGGTGTACTGGCCGGCGATGGTGAGGTCGGCGACGGTGACGCTGTGGACGGTCGTCTTGTTGAACCAGTCGGCGATCGGCTTGGAGGCGCCGGGCACCGTCCAGTACGCGGGATAGCAGGAGTTGGTGTTGGAGTCGGCCGACTTGATGTCGAGCGACTTGCCCGCGCACGGGTTCTGGTTGTACTCGACGGTGATCGACTCGCCGGTCTCCGTCTGCACGTTGGAGATGCGCGGCCGGTACAGCGGCGGGGCGGACGGGGAATCGTCGTCCACCCGGTTGTCGATCTCGGTGCCGGTGAAGGAGACCTGGTTGAGCGCGAGGTCGCTGTTGCCGTTGCCGTAGGTGCCCTTGCCGGTGTGCCGGATGGACTGGAGCCACATCACGGCCTGGAGCGAGCCGGCGTCCTTGGGGTCGACGGTGGTGCCGGTGACCGGGTCGACGGCGCCGCCCGCGTCGGAGTACACCTGCCCCAGGTCGTAGCTGTCGACCGGGACCAGCTTGTCTGTGTCGCCGTCCTTGACGTGGACCTTGGTGGTGATGTTGTCCAGGCGTGTGGTCGACCAGAAGGTGGGCGAGGAGACGACGCAGACGTCCGTCGGCACCTTGGTGGCGTCGTCGGGCAGTTTGGTCTTGTCGGTCGCGTCGCAGTGCAGGTCCCAGGGGACGTCCGGCCAGTGCGGTGCGGTGTTGTCGTCCAGGTTCCCGGCCGAGCAGTCGGTGAAGGCGGACGTGGTCTGGCAGCGCTGCTTGGAAGTGAAGGCCACCTGCGCGGACGGGGTGCGGCCGGCCTGCTCGTCGTCGAGGGTGTAGCCGTAGGAGATCGAGGTGAGCGCGCCGCCGTGGGTGTACGAGGTGAGGGTGCCGGTGTCGTCCGTGTCGTCGGTCGCGGCCGCCTGGCCACCGCCGAGGTCGTAGTAGCCGGTCTCGGTCGAGTAGTCGTAGCGCTGCACGAAGCCGCTCGGCGAGACGACGAAGTCCAGGTTCCAGCGCCAGCCCTCCGGCTTGTCGCAGCGGGACTTCTTGCCGTCGGCGTCGGTGTGGCAGGGGTCGGAGGACCGCGGGTGCAGGACGGGGACGCCCCAGGCCGCGTGCGTGGAGTCGTCTCCGGAGTCCGCGGAGGCGAGCCCCTTGGTGCCGGGGCCGGTCGGTGAGTGGTCGGCACCGAAGTAGGCGGCGGTGCCGTCAGTGGTCAGCACGCGGAAGTAGGTGCCGTCGTACAGGCCGTTGGCGGCCCCGGACAGTTCCTGTACGACAGTGCCGTCGTCGCCCTGGAGCTTGAACTCCCTTATTTCACCGGGCAGTCCGGAGGAGGTGGTCGGGACCAGGACACCGGAGTGCGAACCGAAGGAGACGGTCGCGTCGGCGCCGCCCCAGCACTCGTCACCGGAGCCCTTGAGGATCTGCTTGCCGTCGGAATCGAGGAGCGAGCCGCAGGAGCGGTACGACCGCTCCACGAAACCCGGCTGGTAGCCCCAGCCGTCACCGATCCACGACGCCTGCGAGTTGCGGGCCGAGGTCTCACCGTCCACGGACTGCGAGTCGTACGACAGCTCCACCGAGGGGCCGGTGTCCCCGACCCCGGCCGGCAGGTCGATGGGGTAGGAGTACGAGTAGGCGCCTGTGCCGGAGGCCTGCCAACTACCCGCCGGGGTCAGCGAGGTCGCCGAGTAGTCGCCCTGCGAACCCCGGCTGCCGGAGGTGACGGCGATCGCCGAGTCCGCGGTGGTGGTCGCGGTGAGCTGGTTCGCGGTGGCACGGTTGACGGACTTCAGAGGTGTGCGGGTGCGGCATTCGGCGCGCTGCGGAGTCGTCAGGGCACAGGCGGGGAGGCGGGTGAGGGTGAGTCGGGCTCCGTAGCCGCCGCCGTAGGCCTTGGCCACGGACGAGTAGTCGACGACCACGCTGACCTTGGCGGTACCGGACGTGGCCCTGTCCAGTCCGACCAAGAGGCCGGTGTCGGCTCCGGCCCGCAACGCCTGGGTGCGGGAGGCGAGTCGGACGCGGACCTGCTCGGACTTCGCCTGCGGAGACTTCGCCTTTCCGGACGACGCCACCCACACGGGCAGCGAACCCGCCCTGGCCGGCTTGGCCTTGAGGGCGACGGTATGTGAACCAGCCTGTGGCGAGGCTGCCTTGACCGCCTGGTAGCGAGTCAGCGCACGGTAGCCACGGGGGTGAGCGATCGTCGGGCGGGTCAGTTCGTGGTCACCCACAGCGGGTGTCGCCGGCAGCGGCTTCGGCTTCCAGATGTCACCGTCGAAGACGTACGGCCCGACGCCGTTCTGCGCGACCGCGCCCGTCACCAAGAGCGCCATCACGGCCAGCAGGGCGGAGACGAGCGTCAGCGTTCTTCGCACACCCACGTGTGACCTACCCCCGAATGAAACGGCCTTGGTGGCCCGTTGACTGAAAGGTCACGTGGTCGGCGTGATCCAGGTTGGGAGGTTAAGAACGACCTTGACCGAACCTCAACACTTTTTGCCAATGCCATGACAATGTTGTGATTTTCCTTGACGTTTCCTGTGTACGTTTTGTGCCGGGGGAGCGAACATCACCGCCGCACGCCGTCGCTGGCGTCCTGACCCGTCGTCCGGCGAGCCGTTCACTGGCGCGGATGGTCGCAGATCTCGTGTCTGCCCTGTCCGTCGTGCGAAGGAGTTGTTCCGTGCTGCCGTCATCCGCCCGAAGACTGGCGCTGTTCCCGGCGCTCGGCGCGCTGCTGCTGACGGCGCTGGCCGTTCCGACCGGTGCGCTCGCCGACGGCGAACCCGCCGACACCGCCGACCCGTTGCTCGCAGCACAGGCCCAGGCAGTCACCGACGGCACCTCCGTACCGGTCGACGCGCTGACCAGTCAGACGGACACGGTGGTGGCCAATCCGGACGGCTCGTTCACGACGACCTCGGCCGTCCTGCCGGTGCGCGTACGCCAGGACGGCGCCTGGGTTCCGGTGGATGCCACGCTCACCGCCGGCGCCGATGGCGCTTACTCCCCCAGGGCCACGCCCAGCGGCGTACGTCTGTCCGGTGGAGGCACCGGTCCCCTGGCCACGCTCACCGACCCCGCAGGGCACAGCATGAGCCTGACCATGCCCTTCGCCCTACCCGCCCCGCAGGTCAGCGGTGACACAGCGCTCTACACGTCCGTGCTGCCCGGGGTCGACCTGTCGGTGTCGGTCACGGACCAGGGCGGCTTCAGCGACGTGCTGATCGTCCACGACGCGCAGGCGGCGGCCGACCCACGGGTCCGACGGCTCGCGGTATCCACGGACACCGACGGCCTGGATCTGTCCGCCACCGGGGCGGGTGGCATGACGGCGACCGCCCCCGACGGCTCGGTGTCGTACACGAGTCCGCCGCCGCTGATGTGGGATTCCAGCACGACAGCCACCACGACCACGGCGCACCCGGCCGCAATCGTCAAGCCCGCGTCCTTCGTTCGGGCCACCGCCGACGACGAACCGACCGCCCCCGCCACCGCCTCTTCCACGGCCGGCCCCGGCTCCGGCGCCCAAGTCGGCCAGGTCCCGATGACCACCACCTCCGACTCCATCACACTGGCACCCGACACCTCGGTGCTCGACGGCCCGGACACGCACTACCCGGTCTACATCGACCCCTTCGAGAACCCGGTGACCAGCAAGTCCGGTGCCTTCGACGAGGTGTACTCCAGCTCGGCCTGCTCCGACGCCCCGCAGTACAACAAGCCGCAGACCAACGGCGAGGGCGTCGGCTACCAGCAGTGGGGCGGCGCCTGCGGGGTCGGCCTGGAACGGTCGTACTACGCGGTCAACACCGCCGGCCTGGACCCGTCCATGACCGTCATCAAGGCCGAGGTGAAGGTCAGCACCACCTACGCGGCCAGCGTCGACTGCTCCCACGACCAGCCGATCACCCTGCACACCACGGGCACGATCAACGAGAACACCGATTGGGACAATCAGCCCGGAACTCTCGACGACAACGGCTACCCGGCCGTGAAGACGACCGTGCCGAGCGGGGCGAACGGCAACAGCAGTTGCAGCAACAGCACCGCCTCCTTCCGCGTCGACGACCAGATCCAGAAGATCGCCGACGGCAACAAGGGCACCTGGACCATCGGTCTGTTCGGCAACGAGTCCAGGACCAGTTCCAATCTCGACTACCTGCGCATGTCGCAGACGCTCGCCCTGACCACCAACTTCGACATCCCTCCGGACGTCCCCACCAAGGTGCGCACGGCGCCCAAGCCGCTGGGCGCGGACGGTGACTGCGTCACCGGCAGCGCGAGCGGCTGGATCGGCGCGACGACGTACAGCGACGCGGGCAGCAACATCCAACTGCACTCCACCGTCACCACCCACATCTCCGGCGAGCACGCCGAGGCGCACTACCACGTCTGGGACCGCTCCGACCTCGACGCCGACGGAAACGCCACGGACAAGGGCACGCCGGACAGCGGCATGGTCGCCTCGGGTGCGGACGCGGACGCACCGATCGGCTTCACCCTCAAGGACGGCCACGGGTACGGCTGGGACGTCTACGCCCAGGACAACTCCTCCATCAAGCTGAAGTCGGCGATCAGCGACCACTGCTGGTTCGACACCGACTTCACACCGCCGCAGACGCCGACGGTCGCCGACAACCCGCACTTCCCGCCGGTCGGCAGCGGAGCCGGCGACACCTACGCGGGCAGCGACGTCACCGCGAACTTCGCCGTCTCCGCAGCCGACAACACCCCGGCCGACACCTGCGCCCCGGCCGCCTGCGAGGCCAGCGGCATCGACCACTTCCTGTGGCAGCTCGACAGCCAGCCCACCATCGCCACCGGCCACACAGCCAAGGTGACGTCCACCAGCGGTGCCACCGCCTCCGGCACCGTCACGATCCCGGTCACGGACTGGGGCGTGCACACCCTGTACGTCGGCGCCGTCGACCGGGCCGGCAACCTCTCCCAGAATCCGGTGAGTTACACCTTCACCGCGCCCTGGGACCCGAAGACCAAAATCGCACCCGGGGACATCACCGGCGACGGCAGCCCCGACCTGCTCGCCACCACGAGCAGCGGCGACCTGGAGCTGATCCCCGGCGACAGCGACCCCGCCCAAGCACCCGCGG
The DNA here is from genome assembly GCF_042721125.1 of Streptomyces sp. NPDC058469. NCBI lineage: Bacteria > Bacillati > Actinomycetota > Actinomycetes > Kitasatosporales > Streptomycetaceae > Streptomyces > Streptomyces sp. NPDC058469. Next base: position 7,441 of record NZ_JBHXME010000203.1, on the reverse strand, counting down.
CGGTGCAGGACGGCCCCGTCGACACCAACCCGCCCGCGATCACCGGCCCGGTGATCGTCTCAACGCCGAAGAGCGCACCCACCGGCACCTGGAGCGACTACCTGATCGCCCACCGCGGCAATCTGCACGGCGACACCCACGACGACCTGTTCGCGTACAACACCAAGACCCAGCAGCTGTACGTGGTGAAGAACGACCTCGATCCGAAGAACGACGGCGCCTTCCCCCGCACGCCCTACTCCGCCTTCCCCGGCTTCGTCGGCCGCGACTACAACCTCGTCACCAAGGACGACTGCGAAGCCACCGACACCGTCCCCGCCGACCGCTGCACGAACGCGGGCTACGACCCCAAGAAGCCCTGGGACATCTCCCAACTGGTCGTCGACGGAGACGTGTACGGCAACGCCGACCACCCCGCCGTGCTCACGGTGGAGAACAACAAGCTGTGGCTGTACCAGACATACGGCGTCAACCACCTCGGCCACCCGCTGCTGCTCGGTGACGGCGACTGGTCGGGCCTGACCCTGATCGCTCCGGGCCGGGTCGGCGGCACCTTCTCGGTGGACGGTGACGGCAACGGCAAGGTCACCGGCGGCTCGCCCACGGTGTGGGCCCGCGACGACGCCTCGGGCACCGTCTACACGTTTCCGATCGACGTGGACAGCGGCACGCTCCTGCCGAAGCTGCTGCACGCCCCGGTGCGCACCCCGCTGGTCTCCGCCGTGAAGACGTCCTCCGGCGGCACGGTCTGCCTGGACGACGCGGGCGGACACACCGCCGACCACACCAAAATCCAGATCTATACCTGCAACGGCAGCGCCACCCAGCAGTGGGTCCTGCACGACGACGGCTCGCTGCGCGTCCTGGGCAAGTGCCTCGACGCCACTGACGGCGGCACGGACAACGGCACCCTGCTCCAGCTCTACACGTGCAACGGCGCGGGATCCCAGAAGTGGACCGCGGGCACTTCGGGCAGCCTGGTCAACCCGCAGTCCGGAAAGTGTCTGGACGACCCGGTCGCGAGCGTGACCAACGGCACCCAGGTGCGCCTCTACACGTGCAATGCCTCCACCGCCCAGAACTGGACGAGCGGCGCCACCGCGGGCTGGAACACCCACCCCGCCACGGCCCTGTCCGTGGTCCTGCGCAAGCGCGACTACCCGACGGTCGCCTCTCCCGGTGACGTCAACAGCGCGACCGGCGGCCCCGACGGCAAACCCGACCTGTACGCCACGGACACCGCGGGCCAGCTGACCGAATACCCGGGCGCTGCCCCGTCCGGCACAACCGCCACCTTCGCCGACCCCGCATCACTCGGCACCGTCACCGACACGGCCACCCACCGCTGGAACCTCGCCGACGGTACGGGCACGACCGCGGCCGACCCGAGGGGCAACGCCCCCGCCACGCTGACCGGCGGTGCCGCCTGGACCTCCGACACCGACCGGGGCACAGTCCTGAACCTCAACGGCAGCACCTCGTACGCCGCGACCACCGCTACCGGCGTGAACACCGCCGGCAGCTTCACGGTCTCGGCCTGGGTGAAGCTGAACTCCCTGTCGGGCGCCAATTCGACGTTCGTGTCGCAGTCCGACGACCCGGCCGTCGGCGCGGCCAACGGCTTCCAGCTCTACTACTCCTCGGCCGGCCAGGTCTGGGCTTTCGGCCGCCACGACGACGACAGCACCAGTACCGCCTTCACCGCGGTCTACGGCGCGAAGGCCGCGGCCTCGAAGTGGACCCACCTCGTCGGTGTCTACGACGCCGTCGCCGGCCAACTGCTCCTCTACGTGAACGGCCACCTGTCCGCCACCAAGTCCTACACCGGCACCGACTGGAACGCCGCCGGCCCCGTCCAGTTCGGCCGCCGCCTTTTCCAAGGCACCTACGCCGAATACGCGAACGGCCGCCTCAGTGACGTCCGCCTCTACCCGACGGCGCTGCCCCCGGCGGACGCGACGGCACCCGGCGACAGCGTGGTCGTCGTACAAATGGGGTGAGGCATGAACACCCGTCAAACAGGGTGGAGTCGGAGCAGCAGCTCGGGAACCGAAGTGGGTGCTCCGCCGAGCGACCGTCCCCGGCGACCGCCCCGGCGCCGACGTCTGGCTTCGTTCGACACTCTGCCCGGACCAGGCAACTGCCCATCACGGGACAGCCGCTGCTGAAGCTTGTCGGAGTGGCGTCAGGGTGGGTGCGGTGATTGGCAGGCAGTGGTCGCATCAGGCGATGTGACCACTGCCTGCCGTCGGGTGCGCCCCCACCGGGGAAACGAGCAGCAGGCTGAACGCGTAATCGTCGGGGTGCCACAACAATCGCCCTCCCGTGCCCGTCCACATACGCGGTTGGCCAGGAGCCGGTCTGCACCGTGGCCGCACGCTCGGCCACCAAATGGCCACCGCACCGATCCGAACAGCCCGAGGCGGACCAACAGCAAGAGGAAAAAGACCAGTTCACAGGCCTGCAAGACGGAATCACCACTGGCTGTCAACCTTGAACCTACGCATTGCGATGCGTAGCCCACAGATGCCCGATCGGCCCGGATTCCAAGGTCACCCAAAACAAGAAACCCCAGGTCAGAGGCCCGACCTGAGGTTTCCTATGGAGCCCCCTGTCGGATTCGAACCGACGACCTACGCATTACAAGTCGATAGGTTCCCCGCTGGGTGGCTCTGGCTCACTCCGGCTACTCCGGAAATCCCTGGTGAACGGGTCGGATCACTCCGGCTCACACCCGGGATTCCGGCCCCCGGCGGGACCTCCGTTCACGCACCGCTCACGCAGCCGAGGAGGGCTACGCGCGGGCTGAACTGGTACGACTTCATTGTCCCGTACTCCCCCGCGGACCACAACGAGCATCCCCATAACGGCTGAGGCCAGAGCTCAGTACCCGATCTGAGTATTTGCGGGCGGAGACCTGCGCGGGCACGCGTGTCCTGCGAACCTGGGCGCAGTCGATCCCGAGGAGCTGGCCATGCCTGAAGACGACACCGGTGGCTACGTCACGAACCCACGCCAGACCAAGCACCTCATGACCCAGAACATCAGCGACGTCACGCGCTTCATGGAGGGCGCCGAGATGCTCGGCACTGGCCTTCAGGTGCGGCGGGTTGCTCTTCCCAATCCGGGGGAGCTCGGCGTCTTCCAGGAGTGGTGGGAGGTCCTGGTGTTCGATGACCCGCACCTGGGCAGGAGGCCCACGGATCCGCCCGAAGACGGCGGTTAACGGCGAGTCAGGATCGGCCGGTAGCTGAGCGGTCAGTCGTCCAATGCGCTGGCCAGGTACTCCTGCACGGGTCCGAACACTCCTTTCGGGACCAGCACGCCAAGCTCGCCACTACCGGCCCAGACGACCTCGGAAACCTCGCGCGCGCTGTGCACCGTGGTCACACCTGAGACGAACCTGCACGCGACGTACACCACTCGACGGCCAGTGTCCGGATGCGTCCGCTCGCCCAGCGTCCGCACCGCCTCGGTGACTACCCCGGTTTCCTCCCGGACCTCTCGCATCGCCGCGTCCTCGGCGGTCTCCCCGGGCTCGATCTTGCCGCCCGGGAACACCCACGACAGGGAACCCTCGGCGACCGCACGGCGGGCAAGGAGCACCCGCCCGGCGTCCACGACCACCGCCAGAGCTACAGCTGGGCCACCTTGAGCCATCACGCCCGTGATACTCGCGGGGCCCAGCGTCTCCGGCAACCCCAATCTATGACCGTGACGCCTCTATGTCGTTGTGACTATTAGTAGTTGATGAGCCAGCCTCGTGGCGTGTCGCTTAGCTGTCTTGAGTGTCGTCATGCTCTCCGCGGCGGATCTCTGCCCGAAACCCAAAGATGATGTTTCCCAGGCCAGCGACGATGGTGACAGCGGTGGCCATGGATTGTGCGGAGAATCCGACGGCCATAACGGTCACGACGATGGTCCCCGCGCCGACCAGGAGGAGGGCTGCAGCGCGGTACACGTACTGCCTGCGGGAGGGGTGCGGCTGCCGATCAACCATAGATTTTCACCCCTACCGTCACTGCGCCGGACAGAAAGCCCAACGCGAACAAGTTGGACCCAATGAGCATGGACCAACTGTTGAGGTTCCCGGAGCTGTCGTAGGACGTCATTCGGAATCCGAACGGCATGATGATCAAGCCGACCAAGATTACGGCAAGGGCGCCCATCGTCGTTCCGGGCGAGGCGGCTTTGTTGTTGAGACTGGCATCGATCAGTGAGGCGGCAAAGGCCACTGCTGCAGTGACGGTCCAATCGATCCAGAAGACGTAGTCGTCCCGCTTCAGCGCGTGCTTCTTGCCCGGTGGAGGCTGGCGGGACACCAGTCTCAGCCAGAGTTGCAAGGCGGCAATGCCAATCGCCAGCCCAACTGTGATGAGCCAGACCAATCGAACCCCCCGGGTCGAGTGCGGAGTTGGATCATCCCAGGCACGATGTCCAAGTGCCTCCACTTCTACGTGACTTCCTTCTTTTGGGCGACATGGAGCGGCCCCGGCCGGGAGACGCTCTCCGGCCGGGGCCTGGTCCCGCCCGCCCCCAGAGCTCACGGGATACGGGGACGTGCGGGGACTCAGTCGCCCGACGCCAGGGCGCGCGTGATCAGGACGCGCGCCAGGATCCGCACCGCGTCGGCGTCCGGCACCACGAGGTCGGCGTGCTCACTGTGGGCCCACACCGTCCAGCCTGGACCGGACATGCCCAACTCGTGGGCGACGGCAACGGCGTCGTCGGGGTCCGTGATCGGGCTGTCGCAGTAGCGGCAGATGTGCAGTGACGCGGTCACGAAGCCGCCTCGCTCAGCCGCTCGTAGTGATCGCACAGGGCGTTCAGGACGCGGGCCAGGCGTCGCGCGAAGGCGGTGCCAGCGTCCAGCCCGGGGCCTGGCTCGATGCTGAGCTTCCTGCGGGCCTCCCCGACGCACGCCAGTGCGCAGTACTGCGCGATGTTCTTGGGGCGTCCTCCGACCAGGCGTTTGATGTCGGGGATGAGCAGCTCCAGCTGTCCGCGCATCGTGCGGGTGAGCGTGTCCACCTCGGCGACGGTCGGCGGGAGGATGTCGGAGGCGGCGTCCGGGTCCAGCAGGCGATCGGCCGTTTCGCGCATCGTCTCGATGTCCGGCGGAGGCTGATCCGGGGCTTTGCCAGCTGGTGGGTGGATGGTATTTGTTGCCATGTCGGCGCTCCTCAGCAGCGTTGGCCGCGCCCCGGGAGGCCTGCCGCCTCGCCGGGGTCTTGCCGTGTCTCCCGACGCTAGGAGCGTGACGTATGGCACCTCCAGTGATGTTCACCGATGTTCACAGCAGTGTGCTGCTCCTGGCTGTGGCGAATTCGCACCCTTGACCCACCGCCCCGGACGGCTGACGGTGGTGAACATCCGCGAACACCGAGAGCGCCGGAGGCGGCGATGAAACTACGGTTCATCGGGATTGACCCCAACACGGGCACAGGCCAAAGCCCCACCGTGTGGGTCGACGAGAGCAAGAACGAGTTGGTCATCCAGGGATGGAAGCCAGACCAGGAACTCGAAGCGGAGTGCGCCGCGTTCGAGATGCCGGGGCACGCGGTGGGCATCCCCGACCACGAGGCAGTTATCCGCATCCCGGCCCGCATGGTGCCGATCCTGAGGAAGGCATGCGATGACGCAGAACGTGCCGAGCTTCGATGAACTCCTGGACGGCGCGCAGCGCACAGCCGTCCACCTCGAGATGCGCGATGCCTACGGCGTAGTCGACGAGGCCGACGACTTCGGCCACTGGAAGGCCACCGGGGAACGAGACATCGACCCCGGCTCGCCCTACTGGGGTCCGTGGGTGGAGCTGATCGGCCGCACCGTGGCCCGCGGCGTTGTCGTGCGCCGAGCCCGCATCGTCTCCGAGCCGGTCAGCGACTACATCCGGTACGAGCACGCCGCCACCAGCGTCAACGTGGAGGCGGGCGAGCTGGTGCGGTGGCTGCCGCGCCGGCGCGCCTCGGACATCGCGCTGCCGGGCAACGACTTCTGGCTGATCGACGACCGGCTAATCCGGTGGAACCACTTCGCCGGCGACGGCGCGTCTGGTGGCGGGGAGATGAGTGAGGATCCGGCCACGGCCAAGCTGTGTGCTGAGGCCTTCGAAGCAGTGTGGGAGCGGGCCGTCCCGCACGTCGACTACGAGATCAACTAGCACGAAGGGTGCACAGGTCAGCGCATGCCCATCTCTCCGTCCTCCTCGGCGCAGGCTGCACGCGAACGGGTCGCGCAGCGTCTGCGAGACCTGCGCGCCGATGCGGGCATCACGGGTAGTGAGCTGGCCGTGCGCTGCAGCTGGACCCATCCGAAGACGTCCCGCCTGGAGAACGGGCGGACACCGCCCACGCCGGACGACATCCGTCGTTGGTGTGCTGCGTGCGGTGCCGCGGACCAGGCCGAGGACATCATCGCCCAGTCGCGGGACGCCGAGTCGCTGTACGGCGAATGGCGGCGCAAGGTGCGTGCCGGACTCAAGCGTCTGCAAGACAGCTACTTGGAGCTCTACCAGTCCACGGAGCTGTTCCGGATCTACTCGCCCACCCTGGTCCCTGGCCTGCTGCAGACCGAGGGGTACGCGCGCGCCCTGCTGTCCGCCAACGCCCGGTTGCTCGGCATTCCCGACGACGCCGACGAGGCGGCGGCGGCGCGCCTCGAACGTTCCCAGGTCATCCATGAGCAGGGTCACCGGGTCGTGTTGCTGATCGAAGAGGGCGTCCTCTACCACCAGTTGGGCGACCATGACGCGATGGCCGCCCAGCTCGGTTACCTCCTGACCGCGGGGGCACTGCCCTCGGTGTCGCTTGGGATCATCCCCAAGGCAACCCAGGCGCGGGTCCTGTGGCCGCAGGAGCTGTTCCACATGTACGACGACACCCTGGTCTCGGTCGAGCTGTTGTCGGCGCAGGTGAACATCACGCAGCCCAGCGAAATCGCCCTGTACCTGAGCGCGTTCGAGAAGCTGCGGAGCATGGCCGTGTACGGCGCCGACGCCCGCGCTCTGATCGTGCAGGCCATCGAGGCGCTGCGCTGAGATTGCGTCACAGCTTGGCCGAGGCCTCTCTGGGCACTGGCCGTCCCGGGTTCTAATTTGGTCGCCATGGAGATGGATAAGGCGCTTTCGCTGAGCAGAGCCTGGGAGGCGAAAGGGTCTCCGCCCTGCGATCACCCACTCATTGTGAGCGAATACTGCCGGGGGTCGCGCACTGGGGATTCCGTCTGTACGCAGTGCGGCGAGGATTTCTCACCGAGCAGACTCGACGAGGTGCTCAATCGACGAGGTCGTGGACCAAGCTGACCCCGGACATGACGAAACGCCCCCTGCACGGTCGTGGTGACCGTGCAGGGGGCGTCTTGGTGTAGCTACAGCCGTCGGTATCGGGCGGTCGTGGTGAGTGCGGCGAGGCTGAGCAGGCCGCCCTGCGGGGTGGGGCTC
>NZ_JBHXME010000202.1:0-17428 GCF_042721125.1 Streptomyces sp. NPDC058469 | reverse complement strand
CGTTGTATGCGGGTTCGGATGATGTGGTGTTCGGTGTGACGTCGTCGGGTCGTGGTGGCCAGATCGACGGGATGGACTCGATGGTGGGTCTGTTGCTGAATACGACGCCGGTGCGGGTGCGGGTGGAGCGGGATCGGCCGGTGGTGGAGTGGTTGGCGGGGTTGCAGGATGAGCAGGTGCGGGCGCGCAGGTTTGAGCACACGCCGTTGGTCACGATCGCTGAGAGCAGTGAACTCCCGCCGGGTCAGGCCCTGTTCAACACCCTCTTCGTCTTCGAGAACTACCCGGACCAGACCCTGATCGACAGTCGCGAACTCTCCGCGGCCAGCGGTCTGGAGACCGGCCTCAACCATGTCCGCCAGCAGGCGAGTTACCCGCTCAGCGTGACCGCCGGCTCCGGACACGAGCTCATGATCAAGGTGTCGTACGAGCGGGCTCAGTACGACTCCGCGACTGTCGAGCGCTTGGCGAGCCATCTCGTCAACGTGTTGGAGAGCATCGCGGAGGATGCGGGGCAACGTGTCGGCGAGCTGCCGGTGCTCGGTGTGGGTGAGCGGCGCCAGGTGGTCGAGGAGTGGAATGAGGCTGTCGAGCCGCTGCCGGCCGTCGGTGGCGTGCATGAGCTGATCGCTGCGCGGTCGAGTGCCGGCCCGGATGCGGTGGCTGTCGTGTCGGACGGTGAGGTGCTGACGTATGGCGGGTTGATGGCCCGTGCGAACCGGCTGGCGCATCACCTGCGGGGGCTTGGAGTCGGCGCGGAGTCGGTGGTGGGGCTGTGTCTGCCGCGTGGCGTCGACATGGTTGTGGCGATGCTGGGGGTGTGGCAGGCGGGCGGCGCGTATCTGCCGTTGGATCCCGAATATCCGCTGGAGCGGCTGGAGTTCATGCTCGCCGACAGTGGTGCGAAGGTGCTGATCGGGCACAGCGCTGTGTCCGAGGTGGCTGAGCGTCTGTCGGTGGAGTCCGTGGTGTGGCTGGACGACCCGGCCGTCACCGAGGGCTTGCCGTCCGCAGCCCCCGAAGTCCCGGTTCATGGTGGCCAGTTGGCGTATGTGATTTATACGTCGGGGTCGACGGGTCGTCCGAAGGGTGTGCAGGTCGCGCATCGCAGTGTGGTGGGCATGGTGACCGCGCTGGCTCCGGTGCTGGGTGCCGGCCCGGATGTTCGCGTGTTGCAGTTCGCGTCGTTCAGCTTCGATGCGGCCGTCCTGGACGTGGCGGTGACGCTGGCGTCGGGCGGCACACTGATCGTGGCGAGCAGCGCCGAACGCACAGCCCCGGAAGCGCTGACCGGGATGATCGGAGCCCAGGGCGTAGACGCGGCGAGCGTGGTGCCGTCACTGCTCGGCGTGCTCAACCCGGACGAAGTCCCCGGCATTGAGAGGCTGTTGCTGGGTGCGGAGCGGCTGACGCAGCCGGTGGCTCAGGCATGGGCGCAGGACCGCACGCTGGTGAACACGTACGGTCCCACCGAGGCGACCGTCATGGTCACCGCCAGTCCGGTCGACGCGGACCTCCTGGTGGCTCCGCCGATCGGCGCCCCGGTGGCGAACGCCCGCCTGTACGTCCTGGACGCGCGGTTGAACCCGGTTCCGGTGGGGGTTGCGGGCGAGGTCTACATCGCGGGCCCGCAGGTCGCCCGCGGCTACCGTGCCCAGCCCACCCTGACCGCGAAGCGTTTCCTGCCGGACCCGTTCACCGCGGACGGCACCCGCATGTACCGCTCCGGCGACCGGGCCCGCTGGCTCGCGGAAGGGCAGTTGGACTTCATCGGCCGGGCGGATGACCAGGTCAAGGTCCGTGGCTTCCGTATCGAACCCGGTGAGATCGAAGCCGTACTCGCCACCCACCCCCAGATTCGCACCGCCGTCGTGACAGCCTTCGGCGACACCGAAGACCGCCGCCTGGCCGCCTACCTCGTCCCCGCCGACCCGACAGACGGCATCCCCTCCACCCCCGACCTGCGCACCTTCACCAGCGCGCGGCTGCCGGCCCACATGATCCCGGCCACCTTCACCGAACTCGCCGCCCTCCCCCTCACCCCCAACGGCAAACTCGACCGCTCCTCCCTCCCGCTCCCGGACGGCACGGCCCGCACCGGCTCGGCAGGCGAGTACGTGGCTCCCCGTACCGAGGTTGAACGGATCCTGGCCGAGGTGTGGGCACAGGTGCTTGGCGTGGAACGGGTCGGGGTCGAGGAGAACTTCTTCGACCTCGGCGGCGACTCGATCATCAGCATCCGGGTCGCGGCGAAGTCCCGGGAGTTCGGCGTTCATGTCACCGTGGCGCAGCTGTTCGAGCACCAGACGGTGGCCGGTCTGGCGTCGGTGGCGTCGAGTGAGAGCGTGACGGATGCCGAACAGGGCCTGGTTGTCGGCGACTTCTCGCCGACGCCCGTCCAACGGAGTTTCCTGGCACGTGAGTTGCCGCATCCCTCGCACTTCAACCAGTCGATGGTGCTGGAGGCGGGCCGTAGGGTCGAACCCGAGCTGCTGCGCGCCGCGTTGGCCGCGCTGGTCGAGCACCACGACGTACTGCGCTCCAACTTCGCGCAGGAGGACGGGCAGTGGGTCGGTCGTGTGACGGCGGCAGCCGAGCCGGCCGACTTGGTGACGGTGATCGATGCCTCCGCGGCGGACGTCGAAGACGAGTTCCTGGAGGCGCGCGCCACGGAGGTGCAGGCCGGTCTCGACCTGAGTGACGGTCCCCTCCTCCGGGCGGCCCTCGTCGACCGGGTCGACCGGGGTGAGCGAGGCCAACTGGTCCTCCTCGTCATCCACCACCTGGTCGTGGACGCGGTCTCCTGGCCGATCCTGCTGGAAGACCTGACTTCGGCGTACGAGCAGGTCGAGCGTGGTTCCGCGAGGGTGGAACTGCCGGCGAAGACGACGTCGTTCCCGCGCTGGGCTCAGCGGCTCGGCGAACTGGCGGCCTCCCCGGAGGTCACGGCGGAAGCCGCGTACTGGGAGGAGGTCGAGACCGCCGCGGTACGTCTCCCGCGCGACCACGACGGCCTGAACCAGAACGCCTCTGTGCGCAACGCCCGGACGACCCTGGACGCCGAGCGGACCGAGCGCCTGTTGCGCGAGGTGCCCGGCGCCTTCCGGACGCAGATCAACGACGTACTGCTCAGCGTGCTGGGCGCGGTGCTGACCGAGTGGGCAGGGACGGCGTCGGTCGTTGTCGACGTGGAGGGGCATGGCCGCGAGGACGTGGGCTCCGACATCGACGTGTCCCGTACGGTCGGGTGGTTCACCAGCGTGCACCCGGTCGCGTTGAGCGGCGCCGCCGACGGTGATCTGGGTGCGCTGCTGCGGCGTACGAAGGAGAACCTGCGGGCAGTCCCGCGCAAGGGCCTGGGACACGGCCTGCTTCGGCACCTCACCCACAGCGACCGGACGCCGCCGGGCACGGCTCTCGCCGCCGAGGTCTCCTTCAACTACCTCGGCCAGTCCTCCCATCACCCGGCGGACACCCGCACCCCCGCCCCCGACCGGGCCCTCTTCGGTCCGTCCGGCCGGTCGCTCGGCGAGTCCCAGTCGGCGGACGGCACGCGTACGCATCTCATCGAGGTGAACAGCCAGGTCGCCGACGGCAGCCTGGAGATGGAGTGGACGTACAGCTGCGAGGTGCACGACGAGACGACCGTGCAGCACCTCGCACAGCGGTACGTCGATGTCCTCGCCGACCTGATCGAGTACTGCTGCCGTCCGGAGGTCGCCGGACACACCCCGTCGGACTTCCCGCTCGCCCGACTCGACCAGGACGCCCTGGATCTGATCACGGGCCGCATCCCGACGGTGATCGAGGACATCCATCCGCTGACCGCGGTCCAGCAGGGCATGCTCTTCCACACGCGGCTGGCCACCGAGCCCGGCATGTACTGGGCCCAGAACGGCGTCCTCCTCGAAGGCCGACTGGATCTCGACGCCCTGAAGCAGGCGTGGGAGCTGGTCCTCGCCCGGCACGAGGTGCTGCGTACCGCGGTGGTGTGGGAGGGGGTGCCGGAGCCGCTGGCGGTGGTCTCCCGGTCCGTACCCCTGCCCCTGCACGAACTGGACCTGGCGCACCTCGACGAGGAGGCGCAGCGGCGCGCCGTATCCGAGCATCTGGAGGCCGACTGGGAACGGGGCGCGGACTTCTCCGCTCCGACACTGGTGCGGATCTCCCTGCTCCGGCTGGCCGACGAACGGCACCAACTGGTGTGGAGCTTCCATCACTTGCTGCTCGACGGGTGGAGTGTGCCCATCGTGCTGAACGAAGTGCTGGAGGCGTACCAGGCACTCCGTGAGGGCAACCGGCCGCGGCTGGCCGCCCGTGCGCCCTTCCGGGACTTCGTCGCCTGGGCCGTCGGACAGGACGCGGAGGAGGCGCGGGAGTACTGGCGCGAGAGGCTGGCCGGGATTTCCGAGCCCACGACCCTCGGCCTGGAACACGCCACCGGGAACCAGGGGCGGGACGAGCGCCGAGTACCGCTGCCGGCCTCGGTGTCCACGTCGGGTCTCGCCGAGTTCGCCCGCAGGCACCGGCTGACGCCGAACACCGTGGTGCAGGGCGCGTGGGCGCTGGTGCTCGGCCTGTACGCCGGCAGCGACGACATCCTGTTCGGCGTGACCTCGTCGGGCCGTGGCGGTCAGATCGACGGTATGGACGAGATGGTCGGCCTGCTCATCAACACCACCCCCGTGCGGGTGAGCATCGACCGTGACCGGCCCGTCGCCGACTGGCTGTCCACGCTGCAGGACGAGCAGGTGCGCGGCCGCAGGTACGAGCACACGCCGCTGGTGACCATCGCCGAATGCGGTGAACTACCGCCGGGACAGGCCCTGTTCGACACCGTCTTCGCCTTCGAGAACTACCCCGACCAGGCTCTGGTCGAGGGTGGGCGGGCCGGACAGTACGCGGGCGAGGACGAGGGTCTTCGGGCCGGGACCAACTATGGACGCGACCAGTCCAACTACCCCCTCGGCGTGATCGCCTCCTCCGCGCACGAGCTGGTCGTCCGTCTCTCCTACGACCGCGCCCACTACGACGACGAGGCTGTCGAGCGGCTCGCGGGCCACCTGGGTACGGTCCTGGAGGCCATCGCCGCCGACACCGGCCAGTACGCCGGTGACCTGCCCGTACTGACGGCGGACGAACACGAGCGGCTGCTGCGGGAGTGGAACGACACCGCCGTGGCGCTGCCCGCGGCGAGTGGTGTCCACGAGCTGATCGCCGGGCACGCGGACGTGAACGGCGACGCGGTGGCCGTCGTGGCGGGCGCGCGGTCGCTCTCGTACGACGGACTGATGCGGCGCGCCAACCGGCTCGCGCGGCGTCTTCGCCGGGCGGGCATCGGGTCCGAGTCCGTGGTGGCGCTGTGCCTGGAGCGCGGTGTGGACCTGGCGGTCGCGGTCCTCGCGGTGTGGCAGGCGGGAGCGGCGTACCTGCCGCTCGATCCCGAATACCCGGCCGAGCGGCTGGAGTTCATGCTCGCCGACAGCGGTGCGACGGTGCTGATCGGGCACCGGAGCATAGCCGCCGACCTGGTGGCGCAAACCGCGCCGGAGACCGTGCTGTGGCTGGACGACCCGGCCACCTGGACGGACCTCGCGGCGCTCCCCGACGCCCCTCCGCAGGGACGCGTCCTGCCCGACCAGCTCGCGTACGTGATCTACACCTCCGGATCGACCGGCCGGCCCAAGGGCGTTCACCTGTCCCACCGGGGGCTGGTCAGCCTGTCCACCGCGCAGCGGACGGCGCTGGGTACGGGACGCGACGACGTCGTGCTCGGATTCGCGCCGTTCAGCTTCGACGCCTCGGTGTGGGAGCTGGTGATGGCGCTGGCGGTGGGCGCGACCCTGGTGGTCGCCGAGGCGTCCGAGCGTTCCGACGCCGAACGGCTGGCGTCCCTGGTCGTGCGTACCGGGGTCAGCGTGGCGACCGTACCGCCGTCCCTCCTGGACGTGCTGCGGCCGGGTGACCTCGACGGCATGACCACCCTTGTCACGGCGGGCGAACGGCTCGACGCGACGCTCGCCGCCGCGTGGAGCGACCACCACCGGCTGCTGAACGCGTACGGGCCGACGGAGAGCACGGTGTGCGCGAGCATCGCCCCGATCGGGGTGACGCGGCCGCACGACGTGCCCGGTGTTCCTCCCATCGGTGCTCCCATCGCAGGCACCCGGGTGTTCGTCCTGGACGCGTTCATGAAGCCGGTGCCGGTGGGTGTGCCCGGTGAACTGTTCATCGGCGGACCGCAGTTGGCGCGCGGCTACGGCGGCCGTCCGGCGCTCAGCGCCGAGCGGTTCGTGGCCGACCCGTTCACCGGGGACGGCTCCCGCCTGTACCGGACCGGGGACCGGGTGTGCTGGCTGGCGGACGGGCAACTGGAGTTCCTGGGCCGCGCGGACGACCAGTTGAAGGTACGCGGCTACCGCGTCGAGCCCGCCGAGATCGAGGTGGCGCTCGCCGCCCATCCGGGCGTCCGGACAGCGGTCGTCACCGCGTTCGGCGAGGGCGGGGACCGCCGTCTGGTGGCGTACCTGGTCCCGGCCGACCAGTCCGAGGGCACCCCGGCCGCTGCCGAACTGCGCGCCTTCGCGGGCGAACGGCTCCCCTCGTTCATGGTCCCGTCCGTCTTCGTCGAGCTGGCCACGCTGCCGCTGACACCGAACGGCAAGACCGACCGGGCGGCCCTGCCCGAGCCGGAAGGGAGCCGGGCCGGTTCCGGCAACCGGTACGTCGCTCCCGGCACCGCGACCGAGGAGCTCCTCGCCGGTATCTGGGAGCGCGTCCTCGGCGTGGACCGGGTCGGTGCCACGGACGGCTTCTTCGACCTCGGCGGGCACTCGCTGCTGGCCGGCCAGGTCGTCTCCCGGGTGCGGGAGATCCTCGCGGTCGACCTCCCGCTCTCCGCGCTGTTCGACCATCCGACGGTGCGTGGTCTGGCCTCGGTGATCGACGGTTCCGCGCGGGACGCCGCGCCCCCGGTGGCGGCCGTATCCCGGGACGAGGCGCTGCCGTTGTCGTTCGCGCAGCAACGGCTGTGGTTCCTGGACCAGTTGGAGCCGGGCTCGCCCGAGTACAACATGTCGACCCGTGTGCGTCTGACCGGCGATGTGGACCTCGCGGCGCTCGGCGCGGCACTGGACGCGATCGTCGCCCGCCACGAAGTCCTGCGGACCCGGCTCGTGGCCGACGCGGACGGTGTCGCACACCAGGTGATCGACCCGCCGACGGGCCTCCCGCTGCCGGTCGTGGACGTCAGCGGGTGCGCCCGGCCCCGGGACGAGGCCGACCGTCTGGTCGGCAAGGACGGACTCACCCCGTTCGACCTGGCGCGCGGTCCCCTCGTCCGGGCCACCCTCGTCCGGCTCACCCCCGACGAGCACGTACTGGCCCTGGCGATGCACCACGTCGTCTTCGACGAGTGGTCGGACGGCATCCTCCGCCGCGAACTGTCGGCGCTGTACGAGGCGTTCCGCGCGGGTGAACCGAATCCGCTGGAGCCGCTCGCCGTGCAGTACGCCGATGTCGCCGCCTGGCAGCGCCGGTGGCTGTCCGGCGACGTCCTGGACAGCCAACTGGGTTACTGGACCGAGCAGTTGCACCAGACTCCGGTGCTGGAGCTGCCGACCGACCGGGCGCGCCCCCTCGTACGGTCCACCGAAGGGGCGGTCGCCAGGTTCGCCGTCGCTCCCAGGACCGCCGAGGCCCTTCGCGCGCTGTCCCGCGAGCACGGCAGCACCATGTTCATGACGCTGCTGGCCGGGTTCAACGTGCTGCTGGGCCGCTACGGCGACACCGACGACGTCACCCTGGGCACACCGGTCGCCAACCGGGGCCTCGCCGAGACCGAGGACCTGATCGGGTTCTTCGTCAACACCCTCGTCCTGCGCACCGACCTGTCCGACAACCCGTCCTTCACCGAACTCCTGGGCCGGGTGAGGGAGACGGCACTGGGCGCCTACGCGCACCAGGACCTGCCGTTCGACCGGCTCGTCGACGCCCTCGTGACGGAACGGGACCGGTCCCGCACCCCGCTGTTCGACGTCATGTTCAGCTATGTGCCCGCGGAACCGGGCGAGGGCGGCACCGCGAGCGGCGACACGGCCGAGGAGACGGACACCGGCGGCGCCCCGGAGCCCATCCCCGTCAAGTTCGACCTCGTGCTGACCCTGGCGGACGAGAACGGCTCGCTGACCGGTGAACTCCAGTACAGCTCCGCCCTGTTCGACGCCACGACCGCCCAGCGGATGACCGGGCACCTGGTCACCCTGCTCGACGCGGTCGCCGCCGACCCGGACCGGCACATCGGCGAACTCCCGTTGCTGCCCCGCGCGGAGCGCCACCAGGTCGTCCACGAGTGGAACGACACCGCCGTAGACCTGCCTCCCACGGGCGGTCTGCACGAGCTGATCGCCGCCCAGGCTGCCGCGACCCCGGACGTGGCGGCCGTCATGGCCGGCGAACACACGCTCACGTACAGCGCGTTGATGTCACGGGCGAGCAGGCTCGCCCACCACCTGCGCCGGGCGGGGGTGGGCCCCGAGTCCGTAGTGGCACTGTGCCTGGAACGCGGCGCTGACATGGCGGTCGCCACCCTGGCGGTGTGGCAGGCCGGCGCGGGCTATCTGCCCCTCGACCCCGCCTATCCGCTCGAACGGCTCCAGTTCATGGTGGCCGACTCGGGCGCGGCCGTCCTCCTGGGCCACGAGACGGTGGCCGCCGGCCTCGTGGCCGACGCCACCCTGGACACCGTGCTGTGGCTGGACGACCCGGCCACCTGGACGGACCTCGCGGCGCTCCCCGACGCCCCTCCGCAGGGACGCGTCCTGCCCGACCAGCTCGCGTACATCATCTACACCTCCGGCTCGACGGGGCGCCCCAAGGGCGTCCACGTGCCCCACCGGGGTGTGACGACGCTCGCCGAGGCGATGCGGCCGCTGCTGCACGCCGGGCCGGGTGACCACGTGCTCGGATTCGCCTCGTTCAGCTTCGACGCCTCGGTGTGGGAGGTGGTGATGTCGCTGCCCACCGGCGCGACCCTGGTCGTGGCCGAAGCGCAGGACCGCACCCCGCCCGAGCGGCTGACCTCGCTGATGCGGCGCAGTGCCGTGAGCCTGTCGTTCATGACGCCTTCCGTGCTGGAGGTGCTGCCTCCCGACGAACTCCCCGATCTGGCAACGGTGTTGGTGGGCGGGGAGCGCGTGGAGGCCGCGCTCACCGAACGGTGGCGCGACCGTCTGCGGCTGCTCAACGTCTACGGCCCGACCGAGACCACCATCGCCACCACCGCGGGCGAGGTCGAGACCGACGGCACACCGCCGATCGGCACTCCCTACCTCAACGAACGGGTCCACGTACTCGATCAATGGCTGAACCCGGTGCCCGTGGGCGTCGCGGGCGAACTGTTCATCGGCGGCGCCGGAGTCACCCGCGGCTACGGCGGCCGCGGGGCCCTGACCGCGGAGCGCTTCCTCGCCGACCCGTTCGCGGGCGACGGCTCCCGCATGTACCGCTCGGGCGACCGGGCACGCCGACTGCCCGACGGGCAGCTGGAGTTCATCGGCCGCGCCGACAACCAGGTCAAGGTCCGCGGTTTCCGTATCGAGCCCGGCGAGATCGAGACCGTACTCGCCGAACACCCGGGCGTCCGAACCGCTGTCGTCACGGCCTACGGAACCGGTACGGAGCGCAAGCTCGTCGCCTACCTGGTCCCCGCCGACATGGCCGAAGGCCTGCCGCCCGTCACCGAGTTGCGCGCGTTCGTGGGTGAGCACCTGCCCAAGTTCATGGTTCCGGCGGTCTTCACCGAGATGGCCGGCATGCCGATGACGCGGAGCGGCAAGATCGACCGCGGAGCCCTGCCCGCGCCCGACGGAACGCGCGCGGTGGCCGCGAGCACCTATGTCGCGCCCCGCACCGACGTGGAACGGATCCTCGCCGAGGCCTGGGCCCAGGTCCTCGGCCTCGACCGGGTCGGCGTCGAGGACAACTTCTTCGACCTCGGCGGCGACTCCATCATCAGCATCCGCGTCGTGGCCCGGGCCCGCGAGTACGGCGTCCACGTCACCGCGGCCCAGCTGTTCGACCACCAGACGGTGGCGGCCCTGGCATCCGTGGCATCGGGCGAGAGCGTGGCGGACGCCGAACAGGGCCCGGTGGTCGGGGAGTTCCCGCTGACCCCCATCCAGCACTGGTACCTGGAACGCGAGTTGCCGGCACCGTCGCACTTCAACCAGTCGGTGGTCCTGGAGGCCGTCGACCGGGTGGACACCGACGCGCTCCGAGCGGCGGCACGCGCCGTGGTGGAGCAGCACGACGCGCTGCGCTCCCGCTTCGTACAGGACGACGACGGTGTGTGGACCGGGTACGTGGCGGCCGTCGAGCCGGCCGACCTGGTGTCGGTGATCGACGCCTCCGCCGCGGACGGCGAGGAGGAGTTCCTGGAAGCCCGGGCCACAGAGGTGCAGGCCGCGCTCGATCTGCACGAGGGCCCCCTGCTGCGACTGGCCCTCTTCGACCGGGGCGAGCACGGCCAACTGCTTCTCCTGGTCGTCCACCACCTGGCCGTGGACGCGGTCTCCTGGCCGATCCTGCTCGAAGACCTGACATCGGCGTACGAGCAGGCCGCGCGCGGCGCCACGACGGTGGAACTGCCGGCCAAGACGACGTCGTTCCAGCGCTGGTCGCAGCGGCTCGGCGAACTGGCGGCCTCCCCGGAGGTGACGGCCGAAGCCGCCCACTGGCGGGAGACCGAGCTCTCGGCCACGCCTCTCCCGCGCGACCGGGACGGGCGCAACACCGTGGCCTCGGCCAGGGACGTCGTCACCGCGCTCGGAGCCGAGCAGACCGAACGGCTGCTGCGCGAGGTGCCGAGCGCGTTCCGGACACAGATCAACGACGTGCTGCTCACGGCACTCGGCATGGTCCTCGCCCCCTGGGCGCGTGTCCCGTCGGTGGTCGTGGACCTGGAGGGCCACGGCCGCGAGGACGTCGGCGCCGACGTGGACGTGTCCCGTACGGTCGGCTGGTTCACGAGCATGTACCCGGTCGCCCTGACCGGCGCCCGGGACGGGGACCTCGGAGCCGCGCTCCGCCGTACGAAGGAGTACCTGCGGGCGGTCCCGAGGAAGGGCCTGGGACACGGGCTGCTCCGCCACCTCACGGACCGGCTCCCGCGCACGGGCACCGCGGCGGAGGTCAGCTTCAACTATCTGAGCCGGCGCGTCGACACCCACGAGTCCGCCCCCGGCGGCGGGACGGGCCCGTTCCGGCCCGGCAGGGGATCGCTGGGCCGTACCTGGTCGGAGGAGGGCGACCGCGCCCACCTCATCGACGTCAACTGCCGGGTGTCCGACGGCCGGCTGGAAATGGTGTGGACGTACGGCACCGAGGTGCACGACGAGGCGACGGTACAGCGGCTCGCACAGCGGTACGCCGACGTCCTGGGCGACCTCATCGAGTACTGCTGCGAGTCCGACGTCCACGGGCACACCCCGTCGGACTTCCCCCTGGCCCGCGTCGACCAGCAGGCCCTCGACCGCGTCGCACGGCAGCTCCCCACGACGATCGAGGACATCTATCCGCTGACGGCACTGCAGCAGGGAATGCTGTTCCACACGCAGTTGTCCGCGGACCCCGGCATGTACTGGGTCCAGAACGGCATGCTGCTGGAAGGTGAACTGGACCTCGAAGCCCTCAGGCGCGCCTGCGAGTTGGTGTTCGCCCGTCACGAGGTGCTCCGCACCACGGTCGTGTGGGACGGCGTGCCCGAACCACTGGCGGTGGTCTCCCGGTCCGTACCCCTGCCACTGCGGGACCTCGACCTGTCCCACCTGGCGGAGGAGGCGCGGCAGCAGGCGATCGGCGACCACCTGTCGGACGACTGGGCCCGCGGCGCGGACTTCTCCGCTCCCACCCTGGTGCGCCTGGCACTGATCCGGCTGGCCGGCGACCGGCACCAACTCATCTGGAGCTACCACCACTTGCTGCTCGACGGGTGGAGTCTGCCCATCGTCATGGGCGAGATGCTGGAGGCCTACCAGGCCTATCGCTGTCGAAGCGTGCCGGACCTGGCGCCCCGCCCGTCCTTCCGGGACTTCATCGCGTGGACCACCGCCCAGGACGGGGACGAAGCACGGGAGTACTGGCGCGAACGGCTGTCCGGCATCACCGGGACCACGACTCTCGGCGTAGCCCGTGCCACCGGCGACAGCGGGCGCGACGAACGGCTGGTCTCCCTGCCGCCGACCGTGGCGGCGTCCGGCCTGGCCGAGTTCGCCCGCCGGCATCGGCTGACGGTCAACACCGTGGTGCAGGGCGCCTGCGCGCTGGTGCTCGGCCTGTACGCCGACAGCGACGACGTGGTGTTCGGCGTGACCTCCTCGGGCCGCGGCGACCAGATCGACGGTATGGACGCGATGGTCGGTCTGCTCATCAACACCACACCGGTGCGGGTCCGCGTCGACCGGGACCGGCCGGTGGCCGACTGGCTCGCCGAGCTCCAGGACGAGCAGGTACGGGCCCGCGGGTACGAGCACACCTCGCTCGTGACGATCACGGAGTGCAGCGAACTCCCGCCCGGTCAGGCCCTGTTCGACACCCTCTTCGTCTTCGAGAACTTCCCCGACCAGACCCTGGCCGCCAGCCGGGAGACCTCTGCCGCCGACGGCCTCGAAGCCGGTCTCGACTACGGGCGCGAGCAGGTCAACTACCCCCTCCACATCACCGCCGGCTTCGGCCGCGAACTCAAGGTCAAGCTGTCGTACGACCGTGCCCGCCTCGACGCCGCAACCGTGGAGCGGATGGCCGGACACTTGGCGACGGTGCTCGCGGCGATCGCCGAGGACGCCGGGCGACAGGTGGGTGGGCTGCCGGTGCTGACCACCGCGGAGCGGGATCGGCTGGTGGGTGAGTGGAACGACACGGCGACCCCGCTGCCGACGACGGGTGGGGTGCATGAGCTGATCGCCGAACGGGCGCGGTCGGCGCCGGACGCGGTGGCCTTGGTCTCGGGCGATGTGTCCTTGA
The DNA here is from genome assembly GCF_042721125.1 of Streptomyces sp. NPDC058469. Classification (NCBI taxonomy): domain Bacteria; kingdom Bacillati; phylum Actinomycetota; class Actinomycetes; order Kitasatosporales; family Streptomycetaceae; genus Streptomyces; species Streptomyces sp. NPDC058469. Next base: position 4,408 of record NZ_JBHXME010000202.1, on the reverse strand, counting down.
CGTACGGCGGGTTGGCGGGACGGGTGAACCGTCTCGCGCGTCATCTCCGTCAGGTGGGCGTGGAGCCGGAGTCCGTGGTGGCGCTCTGCCTGCCCCGTGGGGTGGACATGGTGGTCGCCGCGTTGGCGGTGTGGCAGGCGGGTGGTGCGTATCTGCCGTTGGATCCGGAGTTTCCGGTGGAGCGGCTGGAGTTCATGCTGGCCGACAGTGGTGCGTCGGTGCTGGTCGGGCATCAGGCGGTTGCTGCCGGTCTGGTGGTGACGGCACAGGTCGAGTCGGTGGTCTGGCTGGATGATTCGGCGACGGCGGAGACGCTGGCCGCGTATCCCGCCGGTGGCCCTGAAGTACCTGTCCACGCCGACCAGTTGGCGTATGTGCTGTACACGTCGGGCTCGACCGGACGGCCAAAGGGTGTGCAGGTCTCCCACCGCAACCTGGTGAGTTTCCTGACCGCTATGGCAGGGCGCCCGGGTCTGGACGGCGAGGACGTGCTCTTGGCGGTGACCACGCTGGGCTTTGACATCTCGGGGCTTGAGCTGTGGCTGCCTCTGGTGTCCGGCGCCCGGGTGGTGGTCGCCGGCGGTGACGTGGCAGGGGTGCCCGCTGTGCTGGCGGGTGAGTTGGTGCGGGTCGGTGCGACGGTGATGCAGGCGACGCCGGCGACCTGGCAGATGCTGGTGTCGGACGGCTGGCCGGGTCTGCCGGGTCTGCGTGCCCTGTGCGGCGGTGAGGCGCTCCCGACGTCCTTGGCGCGGGCGTTGGTGGAGCGTACGGCCGGTGTGTGGAACATGTACGGGCCGACGGAGACCACGATCTGGTCGGCGTGCGAACCCGTCGACGGCGGCGTACCCGGTATCGGCGAGCCGATCGCGAACACCCGGGTCTACGTGCTGGACGAGCGGCTGGCTCCGGTGCCGGTGGGCGTGGCGGGCGAGCTGTTCATCGGCGGTGCCGGAGTCACCCGCGGCTATCTCGGCCGCCGGGCGCTGACCGCCGAGCGGTTCGTTGCGGACCCGTTCGCCGCCGACGGCGGGTGCCTGTATCGCACCGGCGACCGGGTGCGGTGGCTGGACGGTGGGCGTCTGGAGTTCCTGGGCCGGGGGGACGACCAGCTGAAGGTCCGCGGCTTCCGGATCGAGCCGGGTGAGATCGAGTTCGCCCTGTCCACGCATCCGCGGATCGGTTCGGCGGTCGTCTCCGCGCTCGGCGAGGGAGCCGAACGCCGGCTGGTGGCCTACCTGGTACCGAGTGTCCCGAGCGAGGAGGGCGGAAGCACTCCGCCGCCGGGAGAGCTGCGCGAGCATGTACGGCAGACGCTGCCGGAGTACATGGTCCCGTCCCTCTTCATGGAACTGGCGGCGCTTCCCCTCACACCCAACGGAAAGATCAACCGGTCCGCCCTGCCCGAGCCGGACGGACTGCGGCCCGAGGGCGGTTACGTCGCTCCCGTGACCACGACCGAGGAACTCCTCGCCGGAATCTGGACCCAGGTCCTCGGCTCGGACCGTGTCGGCATCACGGACGGCTTCTTCGATCTCGGCGGCCACTCACTCCTGGCCACACAGGTGATCTCCCGCATCCGGGAGGCCTTCCGGGTCGAGATACCTCTCGCCGTCCTCTTCGACGCGCCGACCGTACGGGAGCTGGCGGCGGCGGTCGACAGCGCCGGACGAGGCGACGTCCTGCCGCCGATCACGATCGCGGACCGCACCCGGGCACTGCCGCTGTCCTTCGCGCAGCAGCGGCTGTGGTTCCTCGACCAACTGGAGCCCGGTTCGGTCGAGTACAACCTGCCCACGCCGATGCGCTGGCGCCACGCCGTGGACGTCGACGCCCTGGCCGCGGCGCTGGGGGCGGTCGTCGCCCGGCACGAGATCCTGCGGACCCGGCTGACGGCGGGCGCCGACGGAGTGGCGTACCAGGTGATCGACCCGCCGTCGGGATTCGCCCTGCCGGTGGTCGACGTGTCCGGTAGCGCCAACCCCGCGGCGCTCGCATGGGAGTTGGTCTCGGCGGATGCCGTCACGCCCTTCGACCTGGCGAACGGCCCGATGATCCGCGCCACACTGATCCGGCTGGCCCCGGACGAGCACGTACTGGCTCTGGCCACGCATCACGTGGTGTCCGACGAGTGGTCGGACCGCATCCTCCAGCGTGAACTGCTCGCTCTGTACGAGGCGTTCGGCGCGGGCCGGCCGGATCCGCTGCCGCCGCTGTCGGTGCAGTACGCGGACTTCGCGGTGTGGCAGCGCGCATGGCTGACCGGCGCGACCCTGGACGCGCAACTCGACTACTGGCGGCAGGAGTTGACCGGAGTCCCGGTACTGGAACTCCCCACTGACCGGCCGCGCCCGCCCGTCCGGTCCACCGAGGGCGGGGTACACAGGTTCGCGGTCCCGGACAGGACCGCGAAGGCCCTGCGCACCCTTTCCGGCCGCAGCGGAACGACGATGTCGATGACGCTGCTGGCGGCGTTCAGCGTGCTGCTGGGCCGCTACGCCGGCTCGGAGGACGTGGTGGTGGGCACGCCGGTGGCGAACCGGAATCGTGCCGAGACGGAGGACCTGATCGGGTTCTTCGTCAACACCCTGGTCATGCGGACGGATCTGTCCGGCGACCCCTCGTTCGGGGACGTGCTGGAGCGGGTGCGGGAGACCGCACTGGGTGCGTACGCGCATCAGGATGTGCCGTTCGAGCAGCTCGTCGACGAACTAGTCACCGAGCGGGACCGTTCCCGTACCCCGCTGTTCCAGGTCCTCTACACCTACGCGGCGGCAGACCCTGACGACGCTCACCACGAGGAGACGGGAACCGGGCCCGACGCCGATCCGGGTCCAGGCCGGAACACCGGTCCTTTGCCGGTGAAGTACGACCTGATGCTCGCCCTGGCGGAATCGGGCGGTGCTCTGACCGCGGAGATCCAGTTCAGTACGGCGTTGTTCGATGCGGTGACGGTGGAGCGGATGGCGGGGCATCTGGTGACGCTGCTGGAGGCTGTCGTCGCCGATGTGGGCTGCCCCATGGGGGAGTTGCCGCTGTTGACCGCGGTGGAGCGGGATCAGTTGGTGGGGGAGTGGAACGACACGGCGGTGGTGCTGCCTGCGTCGGTGGTCGGCGTGCATGAGTGGGTCGCTGAGCGGGCGGCGGTGGCGCCGGATGCGGTGGCTGTCGTATCGGGTGAACTGGCTCTGACGTACGGCGGGTTGGCGGCGCGGGTGAACCGGCTCGCGCATCATCTGCGGGACGTGGGTGTGGGGTCGGAGTCGGTGGTGGCGCTGTGCCTGGAGCGTGGTGTGGACATGGTGGTTGCCGCGTTGGCGGTGTGGCAGGCGGGTGGTGCGTATCTGCCGTTGGATCCGGAGTTTCCGGTGGAGCGGCTGGAGTTCATGCTGGCGGACAGTGGTGCGTCGGTGCTGGTGGGGCATCGGGCGGTTGCTGTTGGTCTGGTGGTGTCGGCCGAGGTCGAGTCGGTGGTGTGGCTGGATGATCCGGCGACGGCGGACACGCTCGCCGGGCTTCCCGCCACCGTCCCTGAAGTACCCGTCCAGGCACAGCAGTTGGCGTACGTGTTGTACACGTCGGGGTCGACGGGTCGGCCGAAGGGTGTGCAGGTCTCGCACGGCAACCTGGTCAATTTCCTGACTTCGATGGCCGAGCGGCCCGGGCTCGATGCCGCGGATGTGCTGTTGGCAGTTACGACGCTGGGCTTTGACATCTCGGGGCTTGAGCTGTGGCTGCCTCTGGTGTCCGGCGCCCGGGTGGTGGTCGCCAGTCGGGATGTGGCGGGTGTGCCTGCCGCGCTGGCGGGTGAGTTGGTGCGGGTGGGTGCGACGGTGATGCAGGCGACGCCGGCGACGTGGCAGATGCTGGTGTCGGACGGCTGGGACGGTGTACCGGGTCTGCGTGCCCTGTGCGGTGGTGAGGCGCTGCCGACGTCCTTGGCGAGGGCGTTGGTGGAGCGTACGGCCGGGGTGTGGAACATGTACGGGCCGACGGAGACCACGATCTGGTCGGCGTGCGAACCCGTCGACGGCGGCGCACCTGGTATTGGTGGACCGATCGCGAACACGCGGGTCTATGTGTTGGACGAGCGGTTGAACCCGGTCCCGGTCGGGGTCGGAGGCGAGTTGTTCATCGGCGGCGCCGGAGTGACCCGTGGCTATCTCGGTCGCCGGGCGCTGACCGCCGAGCGGTTCGTGGCGGACCCGTTCGCCGCCGACGGCGGGCGCCTGTATCGCACCGGGGACCGGGTGCGCTGGCTGGCCGAGGGCCGTCTGGAGTTCCTGGGCCGGGCCGACGATCAGCTGAAGGTGCGCGGTTTCCGGATCGAGCCGGGTGAGATCGAGACCGCTCTGACGGGCCACTCGCAGGTCAGCGCGGCCGTGGTCACCGCACACGGTGAAGGAGC
>NZ_JBHXME010000201.1:17345-17658 GCF_042721125.1 Streptomyces sp. NPDC058469 | reverse complement strand
CGCTGGAGACGTAGTGAGCCAGCATGTGCGATGTGCCGGGCGCCCTCTCTCCGTGTGACCCGGCTACTGGCCGAGCTGGCCGAACGGGTTGTCCGTGTTGCCGGCGGTCGGTGTCGTCGGCGGATTGGTCGTCGGCGTGGGTGTGGGTGTCGGGGTGGGTGTCGGAGTCGGCGTCGGAGTCGGCGTGGGTGACTCCGTCGTCGGGGTCGGCGACGGTGACTGGGTCGTCGCTGTCGCGGACGGCGTCGGGGTCGGGGTCGGAGTCGGCGTGTAGCTGGGCTCGACCGCCGCGCCCTGGTCGGTGTTCAGGTCG
>NZ_JBHXME010000201.1:13714-17336 GCF_042721125.1 Streptomyces sp. NPDC058469 | reverse complement strand
CTTCGCGGTGTGGCAGCGCGCATGGCTGACCGGCGCGACCCTGGACGCGCAACTCGACTACTGGCGGCAGGAGTTGACCGGAGTCGGTCGGTGTTCAGGTCGAACTTGCCGTTCGCCTTGGTCACTCCGAACATGTACGTCGCCCAGATCTGCGCCGGGTAGCCGCCACCGTTGATACGGCCGCCGCCGGTGGTGATCAGGCCGGTCGCGCCGGTCAGCGGGACCTGGGCGTGGGTCTTGGCGTCCTCGCCGAACAGGCCCACCGAGGTGACCAGGTCGGGCGTGTAGCCGGTGAACCAGGCCGACTTGTTGTTGTCGGACGTACCCGTCTTGCCCGCGACCTGCTGCCCGTCGCGTTTGCTGTTCTCGGCCACCGACACCTTCGCCGTACCGTCGTCGACCACACCGGTCAGCACCGAGGACACCGTGTCGGCGGCCTGGCGCGGGATGACCTGGGAGCCGATCGGGTTCGGCATGGTGACCGTGCGCGTGTTGTGCGCGACCGACTTGACGATCGCCGGGGTGACCTTCTTGCCGTGGTTGTCGAAGGTGGCGTAGACGCCGGCCATCTCCATCGGGCTCGCACCCATGGTGCCCAGGGTCTGCGCCGGTACGGCCTTCAGGTCCCCGGTGTCCATGCCCAGCTCGCCCGCGGTCTTCATGACCTTGTCCATGCCTACGTCGACACCGAGCTGTGCGAAGACCGAGTTGATCGACTTGTTCATCGCCGTCTGGACGGTGACCTTGCCGTAGTTCTGGTCGTCCTCGTTCTGCGGCGCGAACCCGATGTCGCTGCCCACGACCGGGCGCTTGCTGGTGCCGTCGTAGAGCGTGTTCGTCGTGATCTGCTTGCCGCTCTGCGTCTTGGCCTCGTCGGCCAGGGCCGCGGCCAGGATCACCGGCTTGAAGGTGGAGGCGGGCTGGTAGTCGGTGCGGGTCGCATTGTTCCTGTAGTGCTCGGTGTAGCCGGCGCCGCCGTACATCGCCACGACCGCACCCGTCTTCGGGTTCACGGACACCGCGCCGGGCTGGACGTTGCCGTCGACCTTGCGCTTCTTCTTGTCCAGCTTGCTGGTCAGCTGGGACTTGACCGACTTCTCCAGCTGGGCCTGCTTCTTCTTGTCGATGTTGAGCGTGATCGTCCAGCCGCCCGCGCTGACCAGTGTCTCGGCGTCCTTGGCATTGGCGGCCTGACCACTGGAGATCAGCTGCTTCTCCAGCGCCGCGTCGGCCTCGGTCACCATGTAGCCGACCTGGCCCTCCATGCCGGCCTCGGCCTTGGGCGCCTTGGGGACCGGGAACTTCATGGCCTCGCGCTTGGTGGAACTCAGCCAGTCCTGCCCGACCATGTTGTCCAGGACGTAGTTCCAGCGCGCCTGCACCAGCTTCTTGCCGGTGTCGCTCGCGATCGCCCAGTCGTACTGGTTCGGCGCCTGCAGCAGCGCGGCGAGATAGGCGCCCTGCTCGACCGAGAGGTCCTTGGCGTCGACGCGGTAGTAGGCCTGGGCGGCGGCCTGGATGCCGTAGGCGCCGCGGCCGTAGTAGCTGGTGTTGATGTACCCGGCGAGGATGTAGTCCTTGGACTTCTCGCGGTCCAGCTTCAGCGAGATGACCATTTCCTTCAGCTTGCGCGTGACGGTCTGGTCCTGCGTCAGGTAGAAGTTCTTGACGTACTGCTGGGTGATCGTCGAACCGCCCTGCGCGCCCTTGCCGGACAGCGTGTTGAGCAGGCCGCGCGCGGTGCCCTTGAGGTCGACGCCGGCATCCTGGTAGAAGGTCTTGTTCTCGGCGGCGACGAACGTCTCCTGGACGGGCTTGGGCACCTGCGAGAGGTCCACGTTCTCGCGGTTGACCTTGCCCTTGCGGACCATGATCGAGCCGTCGCTGTACTTGTAGACGTTGCTCTGCAGCTTCGCGTCGGCGTTGCCCGCGGGGATGCTGATCATCATGTAGAGCACGATGAACGCGCCGATACCGAGCAGGCAGAAGCCGAGGAACGTACCGAGGATCTTCTTCCAGGTGAAGAGCCTGCGTATGAAGCTCTTTCCGTCCTTGGCGCCCGCGCCTTCCTTGGCGCCCATGCCGTCCGCCCCCGACGAGCGGCGGGTCTTGGGCGCCGCGCGGTGGCCACCACGTTGGCGCGCTCGTCGCTCTTCCGCTCGTCCCATGAGTCCGTTCCGCTCCGCTTCGCTCTCTTGTGCTCTGGTGTCACACAGGTTCGCCCGTCAAGTCAGCTCAGAAAGCTAACACCAGGAGTTGTGACAAAGGGCTGTCGATCCGGTCCATTACGGACGTGACAATCAGCACCCGTCCTTATGGAACCGACGTACGAGAGGGGTTGAGGGTTGCTGTAGTAGGGTAATTTGATATCAGATTGCTAGAACCGAGATATGGGGGATCACCATGACCACGGACACGCCCGCGGACGTACCCGACATGCCCGCCCCGCACGTGCGCGAGTTCACCGCGCACAGCATCGGCGGCGGACTCGCGCTCGTCCTCGGCCTGGCCGGGCTGCTCGTCTCCGCCGGGCTGCTGGTCGGGGCCGGTGCGGTCGACGCGGGCGGCGTCAAGGCCGCGCTGATCATCGGCGGCATCTTCGTGCTGCTCGCCGCGTTCATCGCGATGCGCGGGCTGAACACGGTGGCGCCGGGCGAGGCGCGGGTCGTGCAGCTCTTCGGGCGGTACCGGGGGACGATCCGGCAGGACGGGCTGCGCTGGGTGAACCCCTTCACCTCCCGCACCAGGATCTCGACCCGCGTCCGCAACCACGAGACCATGGTCCTCAAGGTCAACGACGCCTACGGCAACCCGATCGAGCTCGCCGCGGTCGTCGTGTGGAAGGTCCGCGACACCGCGCAGGCCACCTTCGAGGTGGACGACTACACCGAGTTCGTCGCCACCCAGACCGAGACGGCCGTACGGCACATCGCCATCGAGTACCCCTACGACGCCCACGACGAGGGCGGGCTCTCGCTGCGCGGGAACGCCGAGGAGATCACCGAGAAGCTCGCCGTCGAACTGAGCGCCCGTGTCGAGGCGGCCGGCGTCCAGATCATCGAGTCCCGCTTCACGCATCTCGCGTACGCCCCCGAGATCGCCTCGGCGATGCTCCAGCGGCAGCAGGCCGGTGCGGTCGTCGCGGCCCGGCGGCAGATCGTCGACGGGGCGGTGGGCATGGTCGAGGCCGCGCTGGCCCGGATCACCGAGCAGGACATCGTGGAGCTGGACAACGAACGGAAGGCCGCGATGGTGTCCAACCTGCTCGTAGTGCTCTGCGGGGACCGGGCGCCGCAGCCCGTGCTGAACACGGGGACCCTGTACCAGTGACCGAACCTTCCGAGGCCTCCCAGGCGAAGCGCCGGCCGCAGCAGGAGCGCAAGCAGGTGCTGCTGCGGCTGGACCCGGCCGTGTACGAGGCGGTCGCGCGGTGGGCCGGGGACGAACTGCGGTCCGCCAACGCGCAGATCGAGTTCCTGCTGCGGCGGGCTCTCGCGGAGGCCGGGCGACTTCCCGGCGAAGCCGGACCGCTGCCCCGTCGTGGCCGGCCTCCTGGGGGCTCCGCCCGGACCAGCCCAGCCGTAGCCCCTGCACGGCCAGCCCGAGCGACATCCCTGTGAAC
>NZ_JBHXME010000201.1:0-13704 GCF_042721125.1 Streptomyces sp. NPDC058469 | reverse complement strand
CCGCCCCCAGACCCCCGTCCGCCTCAAGGCCCTCGACCACACCCGCCGGACGGGCTGGATGATGCCGACCGGCATGTGGCAGAACCGTGACAACCGACTCCCACCTGCGCGGCAATACCCCCCGCCATGATCTACACACAGCGCGTATACACACTAGGTATACCCCGTGTGTAGAGTGCTCCGCATGTCCATCGGTCACACCCTCCTGGGGCTCCTGGAGTCCGGCCCGCGTCACGGTTACGACCTGAAGCGCGCCTTCGACGAGAAGTTCGGTCACGACCGGCCGCTGCACTACGGCCAGGTCTATTCGACGATGTCCCGACTGCTGAAGAACGGCCTCGTCGAGGTCGACGGGATCGAGGCGGGCGGCGGCCCCGAGCGCAAGCGGTACGCGATCACCGACGCCGGGATCACCGACGTACAGAAGTGGCTCGCGACGCCGGAGAAGCCCGAGCCGTATCTGCAGTCGGCCCTCTACACCAAGGTCGTCCTCGCGCTGCTCACCCACCGGAACGCGGCCGAGATCCTCGACGTGCAGCGCTCCGAGCATCTGCGCAGCATGCGGATCCTGACCGACCGCAAGCGCAAGGGCGACCTCGCGGACCAGCTGATCTGCGACCACGCCCTCTTCCATCTGGAGGCCGACCTGCGGTGGCTGGAGCTCACCGCCGCGCGCCTCGACAAACTCGCCGAGGTGGTGGCCAAGTGACGACACATCCCGCTGGTTCCCTGCTCGCAGCCCATGAGCTGCGCAAGGCCTACGGGCCGACGACCGCGCTCGACGGCGCGGAGTTCTCCATCCACCCCGGCGAGGTCGTCGCCGTGATGGGGCCCTCCGGGTCGGGCAAGTCGACGCTGCTGCACTGTCTCGCCGGGATCGTGCCGCCCGACTCGGGCTCGATCATGTACAACGGGCAGGAGATGGCGACCATGAGCGACGCCCAGCGCAGTGCGCTGCGCCGCTCGGAGTTCGGGTTCGTGTTCCAGTTCGGCCAGTTGGTGCCCGAGCTGACCTGCGTCGAGAACGTCGCCCTGCCGCTGCGGCTGAACGGCACGCACCGCAAGGAGGCCGAGCGTTCCGCGATCGACTGGATGCGGCGGCTGGAGGTCGACGACCTCGCCAAGAAGCGGCCCGGTGAGGTCTCCGGCGGACAGGGGCAGCGCGTCGCCGTCGCCCGCTCGCTGGTCACCAGCCCGCGGGTGCTGTTCGCCGACGAGCCGACCGGCGCGCTCGACTCGCTCAACGGCGAGCGCGTGATGGAGCTGCTCACCGAGGCGGCCCGGTCCACCAACGCGGCCGTCGTGCTGGTCACGCACGAGGCGCGGGTGGCCGCGTACTCGGACCGCGAGATCGTCGTACGGGACGGCAAGTCCAGGGACATGGAGCGCGTCGTATGAACGTGCGTCAGTGGACGGCCGATCTGGCCATGGGGGTGCGGTTCGCCTTCGGCGGCGGGCGTGAGGGCTGGGTACGTGCCCTGCTGACGGCCGTAGGAGTCGGGCTCGGGGTGGCGCTGCTGCTGCTCACCACGGCGCTGCCGAACGCACTGTCCGAGCGGAGCGCGCGCGGCGACGCCCGGCAGGACTTCACGTACAGCGGGAAGGTGCTGCCGAAGGCGGACAACACCGTCGTCGTCGCCGACACGGCCACCACGTTCCGTACCAAGGACGTACGCGGCCGGCTGCTGGAGCCCGAGGGCGCCAAGGCGCCGTTGCCGCCGGGGGTCGCGAAGTTCCCCGCGGTGGGCACGATGGTCGTCTCCCCCGCGCTGGACAAGCTGCTGAAGTCGGACTCCGGGAAGCTGCTGCGCGAGCGGCTGCCCTACCGGATCACCGGCACGATCGCGCACCAAGGGCTCATCGGGCCCGCCGAACTCGCCTACTACGCGGGCGGGAAGGGACTGGAACACCGTCAGGTCGGCGGCAGCGTCGAGCGCATCAACTACTACGGCCCCTCACCGGGCAGCCGGCCGGACAAGCTGGACCCGGTGCTGCTCCTGCTGATCCTGATCGTCTTCATCGTGCTGCTGCTGCCGGTCGCTGTGTTCATCGCGGCCGCCGTGCGCTTCGGCGGCGAACGCCGGGACCAGCGGCTCGCGGCCCTGCGTCTGGTCGGTGCGGACGGACGGATGGCGCGCCGGATCGCGGGCGGCGAGGCGCTCGCGGGGGCGCTCCTCGGGCTCGTCTTCGGCACCGGGTTCTTCCTGGTCGGGCGGCAGTTGGCGTCCCTCCTGGACGTGCGGGACATCAGCCTGTACCCCAGTGACCTCAACCCGTCGCCCGCGCTCGCCCTGCTCGTCGTCGTCGCCGTGCCGGCCGCGGCCGTGCTGGTGACGCTGCTGGCGCTGCGCGGGGTCGTCATCGAGCCGCTCGGCGTGGTCCGCAAGGCGAAGCCGCCGCGGCGCCGGCTGTGGTGGCGGCTGCTGCTGCCGGTGGCCGGCCTCGCGATGCTCTACCCGATGACCGGCAAGGGCAACACCAACGGCAACTTCAACCAGTGGCTGGTGATCGGCGGCACGGTCCTGCTGCTCGTCGGCGTCACCGCGCTGCTGCCGTGGGTCGTCGAGGCCACCGTGGCCCGGCTGAACTCCGGCTCGGTGTCCTGGCAACTCGCCGTCCGCAGGCTCCAGTTGAGCAGTGGTACGGCCGCCCGGATGGTCAACGGCATCGCGGTCGCGGTGGCCGGGGCGATCGCCCTGCAGATGCTGTTCTCCGGAGTCCAGGGCGACTACACCAAGGCGACCGGCAACGATGTGAACCGGGCCCAGATGGAGGTCTCCGTCGGCAGCGGCACCCCGCTGGCCGAGGCCGGCCGGCAGATCGCGCGGACCAAGGGTGTGCGCGGTACGTCGGCCATCTCGCTGACCTCGATCGGCGACCGGGCGAAGAACCCCGACGGCGAGCTGGAAGTGGCCGTCGGCAGCTGCGCGGAACTGCGTGAGGTGGCCCATCTGGCTGCCTGCCGCAACGGTGACATCTTCCGGATCTCCGGCGGGGACTACGACGCCCAGACGAAGCAGGTGGCCAAGGCCGGCAACACGGTGTACTTCGACCCGACGTTCGACGGGTCGCCGACCACTCCGGGTGCCTGGAAGGTACCGGCCGGGCTGAAGACGGCGACCCACCGCGAGGATCCGACCGGCTACGCACGCGACGGGCTGCTGATCACCTCGGGGGCGCTGCCCGCGAACGCGGTGAAGGGCCTGAGCCAGAAGGTGTTCGTCACGCTCGACCCGTCGGTGCCGGACGCGACCGACTACGTACGGAACAGCGCCGCGAGGATGGACCCGCTGGCGGACGTGTTCACCCTGGCGGCCAACGAGCAGTCGCCGCAGTTCCGTTCGATCCGCACCGGGCTGTTCGTCGGTGCCACCTGTGTGCTGCTCCTCATCGGGGCGAGTCTGCTGGTGTCGCAGCTGGAGCAGTTGCGTGAGCGCAAGAAGCTGCTGTCGGCGCTGGTCGCCTTCGGCACCCGGCGGCGCACGCTGAGCCTGTCGGTGCTGTGGCAGACGGCGATCCCGATCGGGCTCGGCCTGGTCCTGGCCACGGTGGTGGGGCTGACGCTGGGCGCGGTGCTGCTGAAGATGAGCGCCACGGCGGTGCGCATCGACTGGGCCAGTGTGCTGGCGATGGCCGGCCTCGGCGCGGGGGTCGTCCTGGTGGTGACCCTGCTGAGCCTGCCGCCGCTGCTGCGGATGATGCGGCCGGACGGGCTGCGCACGGAGTAGTCCGCCCGCAGCCGTCCGTCGGCCTTCGTCAGAGGCCGTACTCCCGCACCACGCGCCGGACTTGGGCGAAGAGCATGCCCACGTTCACCGACTTGCGGCAGACGACCACGGCGACGACGTCCTGTTGCTCGGTCATCCGGACGAACAGATGGGTGAGGTTCTCGCTGTTGACGAGGATCTCCTGGAAGTAGTGGTGGTCACTGGTGATCCCGCGACGTTCCTTGAAGACGTCCTCGATCATCGCGACCGTCCGGCCCTGGAACAGGTCGAGGGTCGCACCCGCCAGCAGGTCGAGGACCTCTGGCGGGTGGTTGTCGATGGTCTCGTACGACAGCAGCATGCCGGTGGACATGTCGACCACACCCGAGGCCACACAGTCGGGGGCATCGGTGCGGAGGGTTTTGACCAGGCCCATCACCTGGTCGGAGAATCCTGGGGTCATACGTTTCGTCGCCATCCCTTCACACTCCCTCTGATGCCTTCTCAGTGAGGATCGACTCGATGCGGTCGAGCGTCGGCCGGGCCGCGAGGTGCAGCCGGTCGACGTCCATCCCCTCGTCGCCGAGCACCACCATCAGCGCGGTGTCGCCGACGGCGTAGGTCGCGGCGCAGCCGTGACTGCCGTACGTCACCGTCTGGCGCAGCGTGCCGCGCCCGGTGGCCTCGGCGGTGCGCCGGGCCAGGCCCAGGCCGGCCGCCGCGAGGGCGGCGAGGGCCTCCGGGTCGATCGAGTCGGCGGTGTCGGCCGCGATGAGCAGTCCGTCGGCCGCCGTGAGCGCGGTGTCGGTGACACCGGTCACCTTTTCCCGCAGTTCGCGCATTTCCAGTGCCAGGGCTTTGTGATCCACGTACTCAACTCCCCTATGCCTGATTGAATTTGGTCGCCTTTTTCACGCGTTCTTCGCGTTCTTCGCGTTCTTCGTTTTCGTCTTGTTCATCGTGTTCATCGTGTTCATTTCGAGGTTCCGTTCCGCAGGCGGAAGAACCCTTTCCAACCCGCCCCGCTCTTTTCGGGGACGAGAGTCTCAGTGATGCCGCTGGCGCCCGGGTTGCGCCGGGGCAGTTCGGCGGACGCGGTGAACTGCGGTGCCGGGAGCGCCGGTTGTTCACGACGGCGTACGACGGGCCCCTCGATCGGCGCACGCACCGGGATCGGCACGGAGGTGTCCGCGCACTCCAGAAGCCCCTCGGCGAGCATCCGCGCGACCTCGGCGGTGACCGGGTAGACCCCGCGCCCGGTGCGGAACGCGAGATCGCGGGCGGTACGGCGGCCGTCGACCTGGGCGAGCAACTCCCGTTGCAGCAGCCCGAGTCCGGCCTCGTCGAGGGCGTGCGCCGGGGGCCGCGGGCGTTCCCGGTCGGGGCGTACGGGGTACGGCAGCGCGGTGATCGCGGCGAGTTTCCGGGCCGCGTCCTGGAGCAGCCGGGCCGGGGCCTCGCCGAGGGCGACCGGGGCGAACGGCTGGGCGTCCGGGGCGAGTTCGCAGTCGTCGACGTCTCCGGCGACGACCGCGAAGACCGCGTCGTGGAGGGCCAGCACACAGACGATCCGCAACTGGGCGGCGCCCGCGTACCCGTGGGCGACCAACCCGTCCAGCGGCCAGCGCGTGCCGCCCGACTCCCGTACCAGATCGGCCCATTGCTCGCCGCCGATCCGGCCGGAGCGCAGCAGCAGCGCCTCGGGGCCGGGGGCGCCGGGGCTCTCCACGGCGACGACGAGTCCGCCGCGCAGATGGAAGGTGCCGCCGGGTCTGCCGGACACCCGCAGTCCCCCGGTGAACTCCTCGCGCCCACAGGTCGCGAGAGCCCGCGCGAGCAGGTCGTGACCGACCCGGCCGAGGGAATCCCGAATGCCCGACATCACTCCCCTAGGCTTTTCGTACACGTAACTGACGTGTAGCGCTGAGGGGTGAAGGTGTATCAGTCCGAGCGCATATTCCGGACGGGTTCTTCCTACCTGCCTGCGGGTGACGGAAGTTGAGAACTCCCGCCGTTCGACGTCCTTTGTTCGGCGCTCATTTGACCGAACGGGGGCGGGTCAGTGGCCGCTCGGGGCGGGTCGGTCCCCGCCGCCCAACACCCTTACGGGCAACGGCCGTAGCGCCTCGCGGAGGGCGGCGGCCAGCTCCTGGTACTCGGCGCGACGGGCCGCGCCGGTGCGCATCGCGAGGGCGATCCGGCGGGTCGGGGCGGGCTCGGTGAAGTATCCGGTGAGGAGCTGGTCGCTGCGGGTCGTCTCGACGCGCACGGCGGTTCGCGGCAGGAGCGTGACCCCGAGCCCGCCGGCGACCAGCTGCACCAGCGTGGACAGCCCGGCCGCGGTCGTGGTGACCGGGACGCCCCCCCGTCGCCCACCACCACCCTCAACCGAGGGGCTGCGCCCCGCCCCCTTCAATCCCCGCCCGGCCTCCCGGCAGATGTCGAGCGCCTGGTCGCGCAGGCAGTGCCCCTCGTCGAGCAGCAGCAGGTTCAGCTCGCGCAGCGCCTCGCGCGGGATGCCGGACCGGCCGCCGAGGGGATGGTCGAGCGGGGTGACGAGCACGAAGTCCTCGTCGAACAGCGGGAGTTCGACCACTCCGGGCACCCCCAGCGGCACGGCGAGCAGCAGCAGGTCGAGCCGTCCGGTGGTCAGCCCGTCGAGCAGGTTCGCGGTCTGCTCCTCGTGCACCTGGAGATCGAGGTCCGGGTACTTGTCGTGCACCAGCCGCAGCACGGTCGGCAGCAGATACGGCGCGACGGTCGGGATGACCCCGAGGCGCAGCGCCCCGGTGAACGGCGCCCGCACCGCCTCCGCCTCCTCCAGCAGCGCCACGACCTCGTCCAGCACCGCCTTCGCCCGTACGGCGAGCCGCTCGCCGGCGGGCGAGAGGAGCACCTTGCGGGTGGTGCGCTCCAGGAGCGTGACGCCGAGGGTCTCCTCCAGCGCGGCGACGGCACCGGACAGGGCGGGCTGGCTCATGCCGATCGCGGCGGCGGCGTCCCGGAAGTGGAGGTGCTCGGCGACCGCGGAGAAGGCGCGCAGCTGGGCCAGGCTGGGCTGGCGCCTCTTACTCGTATTACTAACGGTCACTGATAACCGCCTCCGATCAACACGACCCAGTGTAGCTATTTCCACAATCAATGCACGTTGTGCCAGGATCGGGGCCGACCAACCCGCGAGAAGCACCCATTCCGCTTGGGTGCTTCTCCGCTGCAAGGAGTGCGTGTGCTCACTGTCGGTGACAAGTTCCCGTCGTTCGATCTGACCGCCTGTGTCTCGCTGGAGAAGGGCAAGGAGTTCCAGCAGGTCGACCACAAGACCTACGAGGGCAAGTGGAAGATCGTCTTCGCGTGGCCCAAGGACTTCACCTTCGTGTGCCCCACCGAGATCGCCGCCTTCGGCAAGCTGAACGACGAGTTCGCCGACCGTGACGCCCAGGTGCTCGGCTTCTCCGGCGACTCCGAGTTCGTCCACCACGCCTGGCGCAAGGACCACGACGATCTGCGCGACCTGCCGTTCCCGATGCTGGCCGACTCCAGGCACGAGCTGATGCGCGACCTCGGCATCGAGGGCGAGGACGGCTTCGCCAAGCGCGCGGTGTTCATCGTGGACCAGAACAACGAGATCCAGTTCTCCATGGTGACCGCGGGCTCGGTCGGCCGTAACCCGAAGGAGGTCCTCCGGGTCCTCGACGCGCTCCAGACGGACGAGCTCTGCCCGTGCAACTGGAGCAAGGGCGACGAGACGCTGGACGCGGGCGCGCTGCTGGCCGGGGAGTGACCTGAGATGTCACTGGACGCCCTGAAGTCCGCCATACCGGACTACGCCAAGGACCTGAAGCTCAACCTGGGTTCGGTCATCGGCAACTCCGACCTGCCGGCCCAGCAGCTGTGGGGCACGGTCCTCGCCACGGCGATCGCCTCGCGTTCCCCCCTCGTACTGCGGGAGTTGGCGCCCGAGGCGAAGGCCAACCTGTCGCCGGAGGCGTACAGCGCGGCCAAGTCCGCCGCCGCGATCATGGCGATGAACAACGTCTTCTACCGGACACGTCATCTCCTGTCCGACCATGAGTACGGCACCCTGCGCGCGGGGCTGCGGATGAACGTCATCGGCAACCCCGGGGTCGACAAGGTCGACTTCGAGCTGTGGTCGTTCGCCGTGTCGGCCATCAACGGGTGCGGGATGTGTCTCGACTCGCATGAGCAGGTGCTGCGCAAGGCGGGGGTTGAGCGCGAGGTGATCCAGGAGGCGTTCAAGATCGCGTCTGTGGTTCAGGCGGTGGGGGTTACGTTGGAGGCGGAAGCGGTTCTGACTGAGTGACTTCGGCTGTCCGTCCGTCTGCTGGGGGCTTCGCCCCCAGACCCCCGTTTCCCACCCACCCGTTTACCGTTGGTTGAGAGGTTCACCGTTGGTTGAGAGGTTCACCTTTCAACGGGCAGTAAACGGGTGGTGGGTGGGCAAAGGTTCGGGGGTCTGGGGGCGGAGCCCCCAGTTACGGTTCCGGGTTCGGCCGTGGGGCGTCCTCCGGCGTCGACGACACCGCCGTAGCCCCCCGCGGCTTCGGGGACTGGATCGGTGCCGGTTCCTGGGAGTACGACTTCAGGTAGCCCACCACCGAGTTCAAAACCGCCACCAGCGGCACCGCCACCACCGCCCCGCCGATCCCGGCGACCATCCCACCCGCGGCGACCGAGAGGACCACCGCGAGGGGGTGGACCCGGACCGCGCGGCCCAGGATGAAGGGCTGGAGGATGTGGCCCTCGATCTGCTGGACCGCGAGGACCACGGCCAGGGTCAGCAGGGCGGTGAACACGCCCTGGGTGACCAGCGCGACGACCACCGCCAGCGCGCCGGAGGCCACCGCGCCGACCAGCGGGATGAACGAGAACAGGAAGATGAACACGGCCAACGGCACGGCCATCGGCACGCCGAGGAAGTAGATGCCGACGCCGATGCACACGGCGTCGATGAGGGCGACTATCACCGTGCCCCGGACGTAGGCCGTGAGGGTGCGCCACGCGCGAGGACCCGCGCCCGCCATCGCCGGCCGCGCCGCCGCGGGCACCAGCTTCAGCGACCACTGCCAGATCCGCGGGCCGTCGTAGAGAAGGAAGAGGGTCGAGAAGACCGTCAGCAGGATGCCGGTCAGGGCCTCGACGATGACCTGGACGCCCTCCAGGCCGGCCGAGGTGATCTGGTCGGTGTTCGCGCCGATGGCCTCGCGGAGGTTCTTCGCGATCTGGTTGATCTGCTTCTCGGTGACGTGGAACGGGCCCTTGAGCAGCCAGTTGCGCAGGTCGTCGACGCCGTTCTGGACCTGGTTGGAGAGGTTGTCGATGTTCGCCATGACCTGCCAGGTCACGAACCAGCCGATCAGTCCCATCACGACGAAGCCGAGGATCGCGGTGAGGGCGGTGGCGACGCCGCGCGGGAAGCCGTAGCGGATGAGGCGGGCGACCGTCGGCTGGAGCAGGGCCGTGATGAGGAGGGCCGCCACGAAGGCCAGGACGACCAGTTGGACCGCGCTGATGACGCGCATCAGGACCCAGACCGTGCCGGCCAGGATCAGCAGCCGCCAGCCCGCCTCGGCGGCGACGCGCACGCCCCAGGGTACGGCGAGCGCGGGGTCGGGGCGGTCGCGGGCGATGGTGACCGGCACGGGTTCCGGGGGCTCGGGGTGCTCGACGGGCGGTTCGGGCGCGGCCTCGGTGTGTTCCTTCGCCACCTCGGCGCGGCGCTCGTCCAGCCGCTCCCCCATCTCGCTCAGTCCGGCGCCGACCTTGCCGAGCCATCCTGGTACTCGCGACATGATGCGTCCTCTTCCCCCGTCTTGCCCCACCACTCCCCCCTGGAGTCGCTGCGTGTCCGACCGTACAGGGCGAAGGCCCCTCCCCCTATGACGGGGAGGGGCCTCGTGAGGTTGAGCGGCCCGGGACGGGCGTACGACTCAGTACCAGCTGTTCGCCTGCCAGAAGGACCAGGCCTCGCACGGGCTGCCGTAGCGGCTGTCCATGTAGTTGAGGCCCCACTTGATCTGCGTGGCCGGGTTCGTCTGCCAGTCGGAACCGACGGACGACATCTTGGAACCGGGCAGGGCCTGGAAGAGGCCGTAGGCGCCGGAAGAGGCGTTGACCGCGCGGTAGTTCCAGCTGGACTCGTGGTCCACGATGTTGCTGAAGCACTGGAACTGGCCGCTGGGCACCATGGAGGCGGCCATCGACTGGATCTGCGCGACCGTGTAGGAGCCCTGCACGGGGAAGCTCGACGAGGAGCTGCTGGCCTTGGCGGCCGCGGCCTTCGCCGCAGCCTTCTCCTTGGCTGCCTTCTCCGCCTTCTCGGCAGCCGCCTTCTTGGCGACGGCGGTCTTGGCGGCGGCCAGGCGAGCCGACTCCTCCGCGTCCTTCTTGGCGCTGGCGTCGGCCTGGATCGCCTGGGCGTCGGCCTGCTGCGTCAAGGAGGCGGTCTGTACCTGGGCCTGCTGGCCCGTGGGGATGTCCGCCAGGAGCGTGGTGTCGGCTGCCGTCGTCTCGGCGTCATTGTTCTGCGCCTGTGCGACGCTGCCCGAGGCAACGCCTACGACGCTTCCGACGGCGGTGACCGCGGTGGCCGAGGCCACTGCGAATCCCCGGACCGAAATCCGGCTCACACGGTTTCCTTCCAGCATCGTCCGCTTCGGTGACCCTGGCGGACGCAATCGTGCCCCTGAACGCTGGCCTCCCAACTGCGGGGTCACGGGAGGCACGGGCCCGGTGGGCAACTCCCGCGAGGGGAGCGCCGCGTGGAGAGCGGGCGGCATACGACTTCGCTGTGGAGTTGGCTGTGATGCTCGTGTGGTGCGTACCTCCCCCACTGCTTAAAGTGCGGGGGTACCCCCAGGGGTACACGTGTGTCGTATGCGGGGCCTGACAGGAATGAGACTCTGCCGTAACCGGACGCCGGGTGGCAATTCTGAGTTGCGTGTGAAAGCTCACATCCCGTTTGCCCCACGGGATTTGGAGAAACAGCAAGACGCCGAAGCGCCGCCCCGCTAAGCTCATCGGCTTTACGGAGCGGCGCCAACTGGCCTGTACTACCTCAGATTTGGCCGTCCTCCAGCATTTCGGTCACAAGCGCCGCGATCTGGGACCTCTCGGACCTCGTGAGGGTCACATGCGCGAAGAGCGGGTGGCCCTTCAGCTTCTCCACCACGGCGACGACACCGTCGTAGCGGCCGACCCTGAGGTTGTCCCGCTGGGCCACGTCGTGGGTGAGGACCACCCGCGAGTTGGCGCCGATCCGGGACAGGACGGTCAGCAGGACGTTCCGCTCCAGGGACTGTGCCTCGTCCACGATCACGAACGCGTCGTGCAGTGAGCGGCCGCGGATGTGGGTGAGCGGCAGGACCTCCAGCATCCCGCGGGCGGTGACCTCCTCGATGACCTCGCGGCTGGTGACCGCGGACAGCGTGTCGAAGACCGCCTGGGCCCAGGGGCCCATCTTGTCGGCCTCGGAGCCGGGCAGGTAGCCCAACTCCTGTCCGCCCACCGCGTACAGCGGCCGGAAGACCATCACCTTCTTGTGCTGGCGGCGCTCCAGGACCGCCTCCAGGCCCGCGCAGAGCGCGAGCGCGGACTTGCCGGTACCGGCCCGGCCTCCCATGGACAGGATCCCGATGTCCGGGTCGAGCAGCAGATCCAGCGCGATGCGCTGCTCCGCGCTGCGGCCCTTGATGCCGAACGCCTCCCGGTCGCCGCGTACGAGACGGACGTTGCCGTCGGCCGTGACCCGGCCGAGCGCCTTGCCGCGCTCGGACTGGATCGTGAGGCCGGTGTGGACGGGGAAGTCGGCGGCTTCCGGGACGTAGATGTGGCCCTCCTCGAAGAGGATGTCCACCTGTTCGCCCGGCAGGGTCAGTTCGGACATTCCGGTCCAGCCGGAGGAGCCCGTGATGGCGAGCTCCGCGCGGTACTCCTCGGCGAGGAGTCCGACGGAGGATGCCTTGATCCTGAGCGGAAGGTCCTTCGACACGACGGTGACGTCGTACCCCTCGGCCTGCAGGTTGCGGGCGACCGCGAGGATGCGGGAGTCGTTGTCCCCCAGGCGATAGCCGCTGGGCAGCACGCTGGGGTCCGAGTGGTTGAGCTCGACCCTGACGGTGCCGCCGAGTTCCCCGATCGGGATGGGGGCGTCGAGGCGGCCGTGCCGGACGCGGAACTCGTCCAGCAGGCGCAGGGCCTGCCGGGCGAAGTAGCCGAGTTCGGGATGGTGCCGCTTGGCCTCCAGCTCTGTGACCACGACGATCGGCAGCACGACTTCGTGCTCCTCGAAGCGGTTCAGCGCGTTCGGGTCGGCCAGCAGAACGCTGGTGTCGATGACATAAGTGCGCCGGTCAGGCAAACGGCGCTTTGTGCTGGTCACCACGGAAGGACGTACCCCCTCGGAAGAGGTCGGGGAGCGACGGAGAGGAGCTGGACCGGTCCAGGCCGCATTGCGCGGGCCGAGAACCGGCCCTCCGCCTCGCCCGTACTGACCGCACGGTCGAACTGGTGCAAAGGGCCTCCCGGGCGGACGGCCCCGTGCCGTCCGCTGAGATACGACACCCGTGGTTCGGGCGTCGACCTGCTTGGCTTATGCCCTCGAACATGCGCCGCCATGCCACGGCATATGACGGCGCCCCGGTGAACTCCTTGTTACGTCCGTGCCTGACGGGGTGGTTCGGCGCCGTTCGCGCGAGCGCCGGTCATCCTCCGTAGCGGCGGTGACGCGCCGCGTAGTCACGCATCGCGCGCAGGAAGTCGACCTTGCGGAAGGCCGGCCAGAAGACTTCACAGAAGTAGTACTCGGCGTGGGCCGTCTGCCACAGCATGAACCCGGACAGCCGCTGCTCGCCGCTGGTCCGGATCACCAGGTCGGGGTCCGGCTGGGCACCCGTGTAGAGGTGCTTGCCGATGAGGTCGACGTCCACGTGCTCGGCGAGCTCCTCCATGGAGGTGCCCTTGTCGGCGGCGTCCAGGATCATCGAGCGGACCGCGTCGGCGATCTCCTGGCGGCCGCCGTAGCCGATGGCGACGTTGACGAGTATCCCGTCGACGACGTGCGCGGTGGACTCCTCCGCCTCCTTGAGGACGGATTGCATCCCCGACGGCAGCAGGTCGAGGGTGCCGACGTGGTGCACGCGCCAGCGGCCGTCCGCGGCGAGGGAGCTGACGACGTTCTCGATGATGCCGAGCAGCGGGCCGAGTTCTTCCTGGGGGCGGTCGAAGTTGTCCGTCGACAGCAGCCACAGGGTGACGACCTCGACGTCCGTCTCGCTGCACCAGCCGAGGAACTCCTCGATCTTGTCGCCGCCTGCCTGGTGCCCCTGGACGGTGGTGGAGCCCGCCGCCTTCGCCCAGCGCCGGTTGCCGTCCATGATGACGCCGATGTGCTTGGGCACCGACGCGTGGTCGAGATGGCCTCCCACCCTGCGTGCGTAGAACCTGACCAGCAGGCGGCGCAGGGTGTCGCGCAGGTTCACGTGTTGTCAGCCCCTCCGTGGATGGCAGTCCCCGGCTGCGAAGCCTACCCCCGCTGTGACGCCGATTCCCCAAGGGGTGTCTGGGCTCATCCCGGTTCGGCACGAAGGTCGGACCCGAGTGGGACGCGGTTCGTCCTTGAGGTCGTCCGGGGGTTCACTCTCGGGCTCGTCCCGGGCTCGTCTTCGGCGGGCGCGGGGGCCGTCGCCGTGCGGCACAAAAAATCGGGCCGGTCCGTGGGGGGGATACGGACCGGCCCGAGGGGGGGTTTCCACCATAACCCTTCGTAAGTGATGCTGCGTGCATCGGCGTGCCACAACTACTCTCCGAAACCGGCCGACGACGCGCCAGGGGGTACGGAAGCCCCGATTCCGGTCCTGATCATGGCCGATTCACAGCGGATTCCAAGGAGAACGTGGAGGTTTTCCGCCGACTCCCGGCGTGTCGCTCTCAGGGGTGACGCCGTCAGCGAACGTCCGCTTGACGGGGCAGGGCGCCGCGC
>NZ_JBHXME010000200.1:9333-17778 GCF_042721125.1 Streptomyces sp. NPDC058469 | reverse complement strand
AGGACCCGGACGGCCGGCGGTGTTCGCCGCCTCGGCGGCGCGGCGGGCGAGGGCGGCGGCCTCCGCCAGCTCGGGGCTGCGGATGCGGTCGCCGAATATCGCGCGGTAGGCCCGGTCCATGCCGCGCAGCCTCGCCTTCAGTACGGCGTCCGGGCTCGCGACGCTCCACGCCGAGTCCATGTGCTCGGCGACCATGCGGGGGTTGAAGCCGTAGAAGGCGGAGGTCACACGCTCGCTGCCGACCGGCCCCAAGGGTGCGGCACGCAGCGGGAAGTAGCTCGGCCAGCGCTCCTCGGTGTCGTATCCGAGCGCGGCCGCCTCCTCGAAGACCTCCGGCGCGTAGTACAGCACCGCGTGCAGGGGTTCGAGCAGATGCCAGAGCTGGCGCACGCGGCTCGGCTCCACGGTGGCGGGGCCTTTCGCGGTCTCCACTCCACGCACGGTTTCCGACATGGCGTAACTCCTCGTCGCGTCCCGGTCGTTCCACAACTTGACACTGACAAGATTGCCCCAACCGCCCGAACTTGTCAATGCCTAGATTCGGCGTACGCTGCTGACCATGAGCACAGCCAAGCCCGCGAAGTCAGACGAGTCAGACGAGTCGAACGAGACCGCCGAGACCGCCGAGAGCGGCAAGGCATCCCAGGGCACCCGCCGCCCGTACCACCACGGCGATCTGCGCCGCGCCATCCTCACCGCCGCGCTCGACGTCATCGCCGCCGACGGCCCGTCCGCGCTGAGCCTGCGGGATCTCGCCCGCCGTGCCGGTGTCTCGCACGCGGCGCCGGCGCATCACTTCAAGGACCGGACGGGGCTGTTGACGGCGATCGCGGCGGAGGGGTTCGGGCTGCTGGCCGGCGCGATCGGGGAGGCGGCGGACCTGAAGGACGCGGGCGTACGGTACGTGCGCTTCGCGCGCGAGCATCCGGCGCACTTCCAAGTGATGTTCGCGCCGGAGCTGTTGCGCGACGGCGACCTCGAACTCACCACGGCCCGCGCCCTCGCCACCGCCGCCCTGCGCCACGCCGTCTCCGCCGTACCGCCCGAGGGCCGCGGCGCCGACGCCCGCCTCGCCGGTATCGCCGCCTGGTCCCTGGCACACGGCTTCGCGACGCTGCTGCTGGGTCACAACCTGGACGGGGCGGTGGGCGAGCGGGACCCGGAGGACGTGTTCCGGGTGCTGGCGGGCATGCTGTTCCGCCCGGCCCTCGCCTGACGCGACCGACCGGCGGGCGCCTCTACGCCCCGTCCGACCGGCCCCCCTACGGCCCCTACAACTCTCCCTGCGCCCCGGCCAATCGACCCTCTTACAACCCCCTACGACCCCAGGATCGTCGCCAGGAACTCCCCCACCCATCCCAGCAACTCCCGCCCGACCAACGGCTTTCCGCCGACCTTGGCCGTCTTCGGGCGGGGTACCAGCACCTGGTGGGCGGCCGGCTTGATGACCGTGCCCGGGTAGAGGCGCTTGAGGCGCAGCTCCTGGGACTCGCGCAACTCCACCGGCGCGAAGCGGATGTTGGTGCCCTGGAGGACGATGTCGCCGACGCCGCACGCGCGGGCGAGCATGCGCAGGCCGGCGACCAGGAGGAGGTTCTCCACCGGCTCGGGCAACTTGCCGTAGCGGTCGACGAGTTCCTCGCGTACGGCCTTGATGTCCTCCTCCGTGTTGGCGGAGGCGATGGACCGGTAGGCCGAGAGGCGCAGGCGCTCGCCGGGGGCGTAGTCGTGCGGGACGTGGGCGTCGACCGGGAGCTCGATCCTGACCTCCAGGGGCTGCTCCTCCTCGACCCCGCCCTCCAGGGAGGCGCGGTAGTCCGCGACGGCCTCGCCGACCATGCGGACGTACAGGTCGAAGCCGACGCCCGCGATGTGGCCGGACTGTTCGCCGCCCAGGAGGTTTCCGGCTCCTCGGATCTCCAGGTCCTTCATGGCCACGTACATGCCCGCGCCCATCTCCGTGTGCTGCGCGATGGTGGCGAGGCGCTCGTGGGCCGTCTCCGTCAGGGGCTTCTCCGGGGGGTAGAGGAAGTACGCGTAACCCCGCTCCCTGCCTCGGCCGACACGACCCCTGAGTTGGTGAAGCTGCGACAGGCCGAAGTTGTCGCCCCGTTCGACGATCAGCGTGTTCGCGTTGGAGATGTCGATGCCCGACTCGACGATCGTCGTCGACACCAGGACGTCGAACTTCTTCTCCCAGAAGTCGACGACGACCTGCTCCAGCGCCTGCTCCGACATCTGGCCGTGAGCCGTCGCGATACGCGCCTCCGGAACGATCTCGCGCAGCCGGGCCGTCGCGCGGTCGATCGATTCGACGCGGTTGTGGATGTAGAAGACCTGGCCCTCGCGCAGGAGTTCGCGGCGGATCGCGGCGCCGATCTGCTTCTCCTCGTAGGGGCCGACGAACGTCAGCACAGGGTGACGCTCCTCCGGGGGCGTCGTGATCGTCGACATCTCGCGGATGCCGGTCACCGCCATCTCCAGGGTTCTGGGAATCGGGGTGGCGGACATGGTGAGCACGTCGACATTCGCGCGCAGCTTCTTCAGCTGCTCCTTGTGCTCGACGCCGAAGCGCTGCTCCTCGTCGACGATGACCAGGCCGAGGTCCTTGAACTTGGTCTCGGAGGAGAACAGGCGGTGGGTGCCGATGACGAGGTCCACGGAGCCCTCGCGCAGGCCCTCCAGGGTCGCCTTCGCCTCCGTGTCGGTCTGGAAGCGGCTCAACGCCCGTACGTTGACCGGGAATTGCGAGTACCGCTCGGTGAACGTCCCGAAGTGCTGCTGCACCAGGAGAGTTGTCGGGACGAGGACGGCGACCTGCTTGCCGTCCTGGACCGCCTTGAAGGCGGCCCGGACCGCGATCTCGGTCTTGCCGTAGCCGACGTCGCCGCAGACCAGCCGGTCCATCGGGACCGACTTCTCCATGTCGTCCTTGACCTCGGCGATCGTGGTCAGCTGATCCGGGGTCTCCACGTACGGGAAGGCGTCCTCCAGCTCGCGCTGCCAGGGCGTGTCCGCGCCGAACGCGTACCCCGGGGCCGCCATCCGGGCCGAGTACAGCTTGATGAGGTCGGCCGCGATCTCCTTGACGGCCTTCTTGGCGCGCGCCTTGGTCTTCGTCCAGTCGGCCCCGCCCAGCCGGTGCAGGGTGGGGGACTCGCCGCCGACGTACTTGGTGATCTGCTCCAGCTGGTCGGTGGGGATGTACAGCCGGTCGCCGGGCTGGCCACGCTTGGCGGGGGCGTACTCGACGACCAGGTACTCGCGCGTGGCGGTCTGCACCGTGCGCTGCACCATCTCGATGTAGCGGCCCACGCCGTGCTGCTCGTGGACGATGTAGTCGCCCGCCTCCAGGGTGAGCGGGTCGATGGTCTTGCGGCGGCGGGCCGGCATCCGGACGCCGTCCTTGCCGGCGGCCTTCTGCCCGGTGAGGTCGGTCTCGGTGAGGACGGCGAGCTTCAGCGCCGTATCGACGAAGCCGTAGTCGATCGAACCGGTCGCCACGTGGACGACGGACGGGGCGATGGTCCCGAGGTCGGTCTCCAGGCGGGCGGCGACGCCCTCGGTACCGAGGACCTCGACCGTGCGGGCTGCGGGGCCGTGGGCCTCGGTCACGAAGACCGTGCGCCAGCCGTCGGCGAGCCAGCCCTTGGTGTCCGCGAGGGCCTTCGCGGTGTCGCCGCGGTAGGTCTCGGGGGCGTGCATCCCGAGCTTCAGGGTGTCCGCGTCGAGCTCCTCGTCGGCCGCGAACGGCGACACCGACCACCACATCATGTCCAGCTCGCGCGCCCGGTCCCGTACGTCCGCGATGGCCCACAGGGAGGCCGCGCCGACGTCGATGGGCGCCTCGCCACCACCGGCGGTGGCCGCCCAGGAGGCTTGGAGGAACTCGTGCGACGTGGCGACCAGATCGGACGCACGCGTGCGTACCCGCTCCGGATCGCATACGACGGTCATCGAGCCCTTGGGCAGCACGTCGAGCAGCAGCTCCATGTCGTCGACGAGCACCGGGGCCAGCGACTCCATGCCCTCCACGGCGATGCCCTCGGCGATCTTGCCGAGCAGCTCGCCCAGCTCGGGGTGCTGTTCGGCGAGGACACGCGCACGCGTGCGGACGTCTTCCGTCAACAGGAGTTCACGGCAGGGGGGTGCCCACAGGCCGTGTTCGGCGACCTCCAGGGAGCGCTGGTCGGCGACCTTGAAGTAGCGGATCTCCTCGACGTCGTCGCCCCAGAACTCGACGCGCAGGGGGTGTTCCTCGGTGGGCGGGAACACGTCCAGGATGCCGCCGCGCACGGCGAACTCGCCGCGCTTCTCGACGAGCTCCACGCGCGCGTACGCGGCGGCGGCGAGGTCCTCCACGATTTCGTTCAGGTCGGCCGTCTGCCCGGTCCTGAGGGCGACCGGCTCCAGGTCTCCGAGTCCCTTGACCTGCGGTTGCAGCACGGACCGCACGGGCGCTACGACGACGGAGACCGGGCCCGTCTCCGGGTCGTCCTCCCTCGGGTGGGCGAGGCGGCGCAGGACGGCGAGGCGACGGCCCACGGTGTCGCTGCGCGGGCTCAGCCGCTCGTGCGGGAGGGTCTCCCAGGACGGGTAGTCCACGACGCCGTCCGACGGGAGCAGCGAGCGCAGGGCTGCCGCCAGGTCCTCGGCCTCACGCCCGGTCGCGGTCACCGCGAGGATGGTGCGGCCGGTCTCTCGGGCGAGCGCTGCGACGGCGAAGGGGCGGGTCGCCGGGGGGCCGACCAGGTCGACGTGCATGCGGTCGCCGTCGGCCGCGGCCCTGGTGGCTTCCGCGAGGGCGGGGTCCTTGACTACGGCGTCGAGCAGACCGTGCAGGCTCATGGAGGGCTTTCCGTCTGGGGGGTGGGCAACACGAAGGGCCCGACGCGGGTAATGGGCCGGGGGTGTCCAGCGTACGTCGGTGCGCTGCCGTATGCCGGGGCCTGTGGACAACCCTGCTTCCCTGGCGCCCTGTGCTGCCGAAAAAGCCTCTCCCACTCACCCGCCCGACTCGGTCCGCCGAAAAGTGGACCTTCAAAGACACCGAACAAAGACACCAAACAAACCCGGCGGACAACAAACAAACCCGGCGCCAAGAAGTCCCCCGTGACTTCTCGGCGCCGGGTCTGCCCCCGTTGGACAGTGGCTCTGTCGGCTACTCCGTGGCGATGGCGTTGAGGACGTTCATCCGCCCCGCCCGGAACGCCGGGATCAAGGCCGCGAACAGGCCCACGAACGCCGATCCGATGAAGACCGCGATGATCGTGCCCCAGGGAATCTCCAGGACCTTCAGCCCCTCCAGGGCGAGCAGTTGCTGGGCGGTCGCGCCCCAGCCCATGCCCAGGCCGAGGCCGAGCAGCGCTCCGAAGAGGGCGATCACGACCGACTCCATGCGGATCATCCGGCGGAGCTGCCGGCGGGACATGCCGATCGCTCGCATGAGGCCGATCTCCCTGGTCCGCTCGACGACCGACAGGGCGAGGGTGTTCACCACACCCAGGACCGCCACGATGATCGCCAGAGCCAGCAGACCGTAGACCATGTTGAGGAGCTGGCCGATCTGGTCCTTCAGTTCCTGCTTGTAGTCGGTCTGGTCGCGTACCTGGTACTGGGGGTACGGATCCATGGCCTTCTTCAGGGCCGCGTACGCCTGCTTCTCCTGGCCGTCCTTGGCCTTGGCGAACATGATCTCGTTCGGCGGGATCTTGTTCGCGGGGAGGTACTTCTGCATGGTCGCGATGCTGGTGTAGCGCACCTCGTGGTCGATGGCGACGTCGTCGTCCGTGACGGCCGCGACCTTGAGCTTCGCCGTCGAGCCGCCCTTGAAGGCGACGGAGATGGTGTCGCCGACGTGGACTCCGTGCTTCTTGGCGTACGTGGAGCCGACCGACATCGCGTTGGTGCCGTAGGCCGCGGACAGGTCGCCGGCCGTGGTGACGCGGCGCAGGTCCTGGGCGTAGGACGGGTCGGCGGCGGTGATGCCGTCGGTGTCCTTCTGGCCGTCCGGCGAGGTGAGCGTGGCGTCGATGTCCTTGTAGCGGGTGACGTGGACGAGGTCCGGCGACTGTTCCATCGCCTTCTCCGCCTGCGGCACGATCCGCTGGTTGCCCTGGACGATGAAGTCGGCGCCGACCGACTTGTCCAGCTCACTCGTCGCCGAGGCGACCATCGAGGAGCCGACCACCGACAGGCAGGCGACCAGCGCGAGGCCGATCATCAGGGCCGCACCCGTAGCACCCGTACGCCTGGGGTTGCGGAGCGCGTTGCGTTCGGCCAGGCGCCCCACCGGTCCGAAGGCCCGCAGCAGGACCACGCTGATGACCCGTACGACCCCGTTGGCGAGCAGCGGGCCGATGATGACGAAGCCGATCAGGGAGAGCACGACGCCCGCGCCGAGGACCAGCGAACCGTCGGTCGCCTTCTTGGCGGTGGCCGCCGCGAACAAGGCGGCGACACCGGCGCCGGTCAGGACCAGGCCGATCAGGCCGCGCACCCAGCCGGCCCTGCCGTCGGCCGGCGTACCGGCGTCGCGCAGCGCGGCCATCGGGGAGACCTTGCCGGCGCGGCGGGCCGGGAGGTAGGCGGCGAGGATCGTGACGATCACGCCGAGGAGCACACCGAGCACCGGGGTGGTCCATTTCACTGTCAGGTCCCGCGTCGACAGGTCCATGCCCGCCGCGCTCATCAGCTTCATCAGGCCTACGGCGATGCCCACACCGGCGCCGACACCGAGGATCGAGCCGACGATCCCGAGCAGGGTCGCCTCGACCAGCACCGAGCGGTTGACCTGCCCGCGGGAGGAGCCGACCGCCCTCATCAGGCCGATCTCGCGGGTCCGTTGGGCGACCAGCATCGAGAAGGTGTTGATGATCAGGAAGATGCCCACCAGGAACGCGATGCCGGCGAAGCCGAGCATGGCGTACTTGATGACGTTCATGAACTGGCCGACGCCCTTGCGGTTCTCGTCGGCGTTCTCCTTGGCCGTCTGGATCTTGTACGTCCCCGACGACGCGAGGGTCTGTCCCACGTTCTGCTTGAGCTGCGTGTCCGTCACACCGGTCGCGGCGGTGACGCCGATCTGGGTGAACCGGCCGGTGGCGCCGAGGAGTTCGCGCTGCGCGGTGGCGGTGTCGAAGTAGACGACGGCCGCACCGGGGTTGGTCACCTTGAAGGTGGCGATGCCGACGATCTTCGCGGTGATGTCACCGGTCTGCGAGATGGTGCGCAGCGAGTCGCCCATCTTCAGGTGGTGCTTGTCGGCGGTGTCGGCGTCGACCATCACCTCGGTCGGGCCGCGCGGGGCGTGACCGGAGGTGATCTCCATCGAACGCAGGTCGTTCTTCGTCCAGTTGCCCGCGATGGTGGGCGCTCCGGTCGAGGAGCCCATGTTCTTGTTGGCGCTGTTGACGACGGTCACGCTCATCGAACTGACGCCGCCCTCGACGGACTTGACGCCCTGGGCCTTCGCGGCCTGCGCCAGCGTGGAGGCCGGCAGCGACTCGGGCAGTCCGTTCTGCGGGGTGCTGCCGTCGGCCTTGGCCGCCTTCGGCAGGACCGTCACGTCGGACGCGGTGGCCGCGAAGAGCTTGTCGAACGTCGTGTTCATCGTGTCGGTGAACACCAGCGTGCCGCACACGAACGCCACCGACAGCAGCACGGCTATCGCCGAGAGGGCCATCCGCCCTTTGTGCGCGAAGAAGTTGCGCATCGAGGTCTTGAGGACGGTCATGACGTACGCCCCCGCGCGTCGAAGTCCTTCATGCGGTCCAGGACGGTCTCGGCGGTCGGCTTGAACATCTCGTCGACGATCCGGCCGTCCGCGAGGTAGAGGACGCGGTCCGCGTACGACGCGGCCACCGGGTCGTGGGTGACCATCACGATGGTCTGCCCCAGGTCGTCCACGGACCGGCGCAGGAAGCCCAACACCTCAGCGCCCGCACGGGAGTCGAGGTTTCCGGTCGGCTCGTCACCGAAGATGATCTCGGGGCGGGCCGCCAACGCCCTTGCCACGGCGACGCGTTGCTGCTGGCCGCCGGAGAGCTGGTTGGGCCGGTGCTTGAGCCGGCTGGAGAGCCCGACCGTCTCCACGACCTGCGCCAGCCAGCCCTTGTCGGGCTTACGGCCGGCTATGTCCATGGGGAGCGTGATGTTCTCCAGCGCGTTCAGCGTCGGCAGCAGGTTGTACGCCTGGAAGATGAAGCCGATCCGGTCCCGGCGCAGTTGGGTGAGCTTCTTGTCCTTGAGGCCGGTGATCTCGGTCTCGTCCAGGTAGATCTGCCCGGACGTCACGGTGTCGAGCCCGGCGAGGCAGTGCATGAGCGTGGACTTGCCGGACCCCGAGGGGCCCATGATCGCGGTGAACTGGCCGCGGGCGATGTCCACGTCGACATGGTCGAGGGCGACGACGCGGGTCTCCCCGGCGCCGTACGCCTTGACGAC
>NZ_JBHXME010000200.1:0-9323 GCF_042721125.1 Streptomyces sp. NPDC058469 | reverse complement strand
CGCACCTGGTGGGGCACATGTTGGGGTTTTAGTGCCCCCGCGCTTTGTCCTGGTGGTTGTGGTCCTGGGCGCCCGGGGGGGTCCCCCCGCACCGTTACCCATCCCCCCCCCGCCGCGCGGGCCCGCCCACGGCCGTACGCCCTCCAGTGCCCCCGTGCCTGGGAATGGTCACAGCCGATGTCACGGTATATCTCCTAAGTCGGTCGGCAGACGAGCGTGCCGGTGTCCGGTCGATGCGTTTCAACTGGTTACGACGATGAGTCTGGCGGTGGGAGGGGGTCCGGCGCGCTGGTGCTCAGCGCAGTCTTTCCCGGGGGAAAACCCCACCCTCCTGGGTTCGGCCTGCCGCCCCCCAGCGGCATAAAGCCAGGTTAAGGACGGCTCCTCCCCCTTCTCCTCCTCCGCCGGTACTAACCGTCCCCAGGTCGTAGTACGGAGGGACCCCTAGGGGCTCTCCACCGTGGGGTGGAGCCGATCTAGGGGTTCGGTCCACCCAGTGACCCGGCCAGGTTCCGCCCTCACGTCGCGTGAGGGTCAAGTGGGAAGCTGGTGCCCGGCAGATAGATGCAAGGGGAAAGGATTCCTGTGGACCAGGGGGACAGCGACACCGAGATACGACCCGAGGCGCCGGAGCAGCCCACGCCGGCCCCTCCCGACCGGCGCAAGCGCGCGGTCGTCGCCGCCCTCATGCTCGCGATGGCCCTCGCCGCCCTCGACTCCACCATCGTCTCGACCGCCGTACCGCAGATCGTCGGTGATCTCGGCGGCTTCTCCGTCTTCTCCTGGCTGTTCTCCGGCTATCTGCTGGCCGTGACGGTCACCCTGCCCGTCTACGGCAAGCTCTCCGACACCTTCGGCCGCAAGCCGGTGCTGATCGTCGGGGCGACGGTCTTCCTCGCCGGTTCGCTGCTGTGCGCGGTGGCCTGGAACATGGGCGCGCTGATCGCGTTCCGGGTCGTACAGGGCCTGGGCGGCGGGGCGTTGCAGGGCACCGTCCAGACGCTCGCCGCCGATCTGTACCCGCTGAAGGAACGACCGAAGATCCAGTCCAAGCTCTCCACCGTGTGGGCGGTGTCGGCGGTCGCGGGTCCGGGTGTGGGCGGACTGCTCGCCACGTACGCGGGCTGGCGGTGGATCTTCCTCGTCAACCTCCCTGTCGGGGCGGTGGCGTTGTGGCTGATCGTCCGCCACCTGCACGAACCGGCACGCACCCGCACCTCCCGCCCGCGCATCGACTGGGCGGGCGCGCTGGCCGTGTTCGCGTGCGGAGGCGTGCTGATCACGGCGCTGGTACAGGGCGGGGTCGCGTGGGACTGGCTCTCGGCACCCTCAATCGCCCTGTTCGCCACGGGACTTGGGCTGGCCGGAGTGGTCGTGGTGATCGAACGCCGGGCGGCCGAGCCCATCATCCCCGGGTGGGTGTGGCGGCGCCGTACGATCGCGGCGGTCAACCTGGCACTCGGGGCACTGGGGTTGCTGATGGTGGCGCCGGCTGTGTTCCTGCCGACGTACGCGCAGTCGGTGCTGGGGCTGGCGCCGGTGGCGGCCGGATTCGTGCTGTCCGTCTGGACGTTGAGCTGGCCGGTGTCGGCCGCCCTGAGTCAGCACGTGTACCGCCGGATCGGTTTCCGCAACACGGCGATGCTCGGGATCGGGGCGGCGACGCTGATCCTGTTCGCGTTCCCCTTCCTGCCGTATCCGGGCGCGGCCTGGCAGCCGATGACGCTGATGCTGCTGCTCGGCGCGGCCCTCGGACTCTTCCAACTGCCACTGATCGTCGGGGTGCAGTCGACCGTCGGGTGGGAGGAGCGGGGCGTGACGACCGCGTCCGTACTGTTCTGCCGCCAGACCGGCCAGACGATCGGCGCGTCCGTCTTCGGCGCCGTGGCCAACGGGGTGCTGGCGTCCCGGCTCGGTGGCGCGAGCGACCTGGACTCGGTGACACGGGGCCTGGACGGGGGCGCGGTCCCCGAGGCGACCCGGCGGGCGATCGCAGACGCGGTGCACGCGGTGTACATCGGCGCGGGCTGCGCGGCGGCGGCGTCCTTCCTGGTGCTGCTGTTCCTGGCGCCCCGACGCTTCCCGGTCCTCAAGGAGCAGTGAGGAGCGGTGAGGAGGCATGCGGTTCAGGAGACCGTGGCGGCGGGTGGAGTCCAACGGCGGCTGCGGGACACCGAGTCGGAGACGCCGTAGTCCTTCTTGAGCTGCTCGGGGATGGCGTAGTGCATGACGCGTCCGCGGGTGAGGGAGGACAGTTCGAGGACGGTGGTGAGGTGACCGAGGCGGTCCAACGCCCAGGCGCCGAACGGGGAGTGGTCCTCGATGGTCTCCAGGACGCCGAGGAGGTGGGGCACGGCCTTGACGAAGGTGTCCCACGGGGTGCGCGGCACCTGGAGCCAGTCGGCGCAGGTGTCGCCGACGAGGTGGCGGATGAGGGCGGAGACGATCGGGTCGAAGAAGGTCCCGGGGACGACCTCCTCGTAGAGGTCGATGAGCTGTCGGGTCAGGTGCGCGCCCTCCTCGGACGGGCCCATGTGCCGGACCATGTACAGGTCGAGGAACTGGCGTGCTTCC
Source organism: Streptomyces sp. NPDC058469 (assembly GCF_042721125.1). Lineage (NCBI taxonomy): Bacteria > Bacillati > Actinomycetota > Actinomycetes > Kitasatosporales > Streptomycetaceae > Streptomyces > Streptomyces sp. NPDC058469. Next base: position 6,749 of record NZ_JBHXME010000200.1, on the reverse strand, counting down.
TCAAGGGACTTGGGGACCGCGTCCTGGTCGACGCCGAGCATGGCGCCGACCACGCGCCAGGCGTAGTAGTAGGCCTCCGCGCCCTCCGTCGACATGTGGATGCCGAGGCGGTGCAGGCTGTCCAGCACGAGCATCGAGAAGAACATCTGCCCGCCGATCATGTCCTCCTGGCAGATCGGCGTCCCCAACTCGCCTGTGTCCCAACGGTTTTCGCGAAGAAGGTGGTGGCGGATCGAGGCGTGCAGGAGCCGGACCTTCTGTACGGCGGGGAGGAAGCGGCTGCCGGCCTCGAAGGCGTCGGGCTGCATCAGGTAGACGGTGAACTGGCCGGTCTCCGCCATGCGTTTGGAGGGGTACCGCAGCCCGTGGCTGGCCGAGAGGAGTTTCGCCACCGGCGGGACGACGTAGCAGGCGGGCATGGAGGCGAAGGACAGGGCGGTCGAGATGTGCACGTTGTTGTCGATGAAGAACAGCCGGGCCCTCTCCATCTCGTCCCAGTCGACCCAACTCGGCGGCGCGCTCGTGGCGTTGAGGTACTCCCGGGCCACTTCGGGCAGCCCGTCGGGCAGCGGGGCGCCCGCGACGGAGACGTAGCGCATGAGGGTGTTGAACGTGCCGACCTCCCCGCGGTCGAACAGGGCGGCGACGGTGGCGTCGGCGAGTTCGTCACCGGCCAGGCGCAGGCCGTCCATCGACGTCTCGGTGTAAGTCACGGGGGACTCCTCGTCGTTCGCGGGTCGGGGCATTCGCGGCACAGGGCGTTCGCGGGTCGGCACACATTCGCCGGCCGGGACCGCGAGTCGGGACGTTCTCGCGGGTCAGGAGAGGCGGACCGACACCGAGTGCGCGAGCGCGGTCAGCGCGGCCTCGGCGGGGGCGGGTACGTCCATTTCGTGGAGGGCGTCTAGCGCTTCCTCGACTCGGGCGGTGATCATGCCCTCGACGCGATCGGGTGCCTTCAGCCGGCGCATCGTCTCGCGCACCGTGTCCAACTCCGCTCCGTCCAGGCCGCGTTGACCCATGAGGGCGCGGAGTCGCTCCCGGTCCTCGGCACCGGCGGTGCGCCAGGTCTCCGCCAGAAGGGCCGTGGGCCGGTGGCCGCGCACGTCGTCGGCGTTGGCCTTGCCGGTGTGTTCCGGGTTCCCGAACAGGCCGAGGACGTCGTCCCGCAGCTGGAAGGCCTCGCCCAGCGGCAGCCCGTACGCCGAGTAGCCCTCGCGCAGCCGGCCGCCGGCCCCGGCGAGGGCGCCGCCGATCAACAGGGGCTGTTCCACGGTGTACTTGGCGGTCTTGTACCGGATCACCTTCAGGGACGCGGCGGTGTCCGGCTCGGCCCCGGTCCGCAGGATCTCCAGGCACTCCCCCGCGATCAACTCCCTTGCCAGCACTGCCCACAGCGGACGGGCCCGCGCGAGATAGGCCGCCGGCAGACCACTGGTGGTGAACAACTGCCCTGCCATGCCCATCAGTAGGTCGCCGACCAGCATGGCGAGGGACCTGGCGGCCGCGACGGCGCGCGGGCGGCGGCGTACGGCACCGCGCAGCGCGATGTGGGCGGTGGGGCGGCCGTGCCGCAGCGGGCTGTCGTCGATGAGGTCGTCGTGCACGACCGCGGCGGCGTGCACCAGTTCCATCGAGGCCGCCGCCCGCACCAGCGCGTCGCTGTCGGGCTGGCCCACCGCGCGCCAGCCCCAGTAACAGAACGCCGCCCGCAGCCGTTTGCCGTCCACGACCGCGGCCTCCAGCTGCCCGGCGACCGGCTCCAGCGCCGGGTCGATCTCCGCGAACCGCTCGGCCTCCTCGGCCACGAACCGCTGGAGCACCTGGTCGACGCGGCCCTTGAAAGCGGCCGGCTCCCAGCGCTCAGACACCATCGGCGGCGGCCTGACGGGCGAGGGCGTGCCGGGCGAGGGTCTCCAGATGGGCCGGGGGTACGGCGGTGTACCGGTCGAGTACCAGGCGCCCGCGCGCCGCCAGTTCGCGCTCGGCGTCCGCCGCCAGCTCCGCGGCGTCCGAGCGGCGCAGCAGCCCCCGTACCGCCCCCAGGGTCGAGCCCACCACCGACCCCACAGCCGACCCCACCGTGCTCACCGCCAGCTCGGCCAACCCGGCCACCAGCACCAACGCCCGCTCGTCCAGACCCTCGTGCCGCTCCGCCGCTCGCGTCATGCCACTCCCCACCCGTAGTACTTCCGGGCGACACCGATCACCCGCCCTCCTGTCAGGATCGCGACAGCCCGGGCACGCGGGAGGAGAAACTCACGATCGAGTGATCACTTCGCTCGACCGTACGGACGGTGCCGCCAGGCCCGCCTGCGGCGTTCCCGGGAAACACCGTCAACCCGGTCAACACCCGAGGTCAGCGCCCGATTGACGCAGCAGGCGCCCACGGACCGCCTACCGACCGCCCAGTTCGGCGAAAAGCACCCACATCCCCCAACCGGCGAGTAACATGCGTGGCTCGCGCCGCCCAACTCCCTGCGGTCCGCCGCCACGGACCCGAGCCACGCAAGGAGCACGGGATGTCCTACGACCCGTACCCTCCGCACGATTCGTACCGCCCGGACGACGGGCGTTCGTCACCCGACCCGTACATCCCGTACGGCCCCGACGCCGCCGCCAACTCCCCCTACATCCCGTACGACCCTGACGCCGCCCCTTACATCCCGTACGACCGCACACCGCCCCCGACGCCACCCCCGGCTCCCTCCCCACCCACCGTCACCTACCCCTGGCAGCCACCCCCGCCGCCGCCCGAACGCCGCCGCCTGCCGCGTCGCCCCGCCCTCGGCAACCACAGCGATCTGCGCATCCTGCGCGGCGCGTACCGCCGTCAGCGCCGGGTGGCGACCCTCGCGGCGCTCGGCTACTTCTGCCTCTTCCTCGGCCTCTCCGCGTTCGCGCCCTCGCTGATGACGAGCACCCCCGCCGGCGGTGTGCCCACCGGGCTGCTGCTCGCGCTGGTCCAACTGCCCGTCACCTGGCTGGCGATAGCGCTCTACGAGCACACGGCCCGGCGCCGCGTCGACCCCCTCGCGGACCGCTTCCGCAGACAGGCCGAACTGGACGCCAGACGGGAGGCGGCACGATGACCGGGATGGCCGGGGCGGCCACGGTGACCGCGATGGCCGGTCTCCGGAACTCCTCGCAGACCATGTCGCTGGTGGCCTTCACCACCGTCGCCACGATCACGCTGCTGCTCTGTGTGATGACGGGCCCCGACCGCGACGACCTCGACGCGTTCTACACGGGGTACGGCTCCCTCTCCCCCCTGCGCAACGGCCTTGCCATAGCCGGTGACTACATCTCCGCGGCGAGTGTGCTGGGCACGGGCGGGGTGATCGCCCTGTACGGCTACGACGGGGTGGTGCTCGCGCTGAGCACGGCCCTGTCGTTGATGCTGCTGATGTTCCTGCTGGCCGAACCGCTGCGCAACGCGGGCCGGTTCACGATGGGCGACGCGCTCGCCCGCCGGATGCCGGGGCGTTCCGTACGGATCGTCGCGTGCGCGGTGACCATCATCGCGCTGCTTCCGCTGATGCTGGTCCAACTCGCGGGCGCCGGACAGCTGTTGGCGTTCATCCTCGGCTTCTCCGGCGAGTCGCTCCAGACCGGCTGCATCATCGGACTGGGCGCGCTGATGATCAGCTACGCGGCGATCGGCGGCATGAAGGGCACCGCCCTCATCCAGATCCTGAAGATCGTGATGCTGCTCGGGTCGGGAATCGTGATCGCCGTACTCGTACTGCACCGTTTCCACTGGGACTTGGGCGCCTTCTTCGACACGGCGGCACGGCGGAGCGGGGTCGGACCGGCCTTCCTGCACTCGGGACTTCAGTTCGCGGGTGGGCCAAGTCCCCGGCTGGACATGATCAGTTCGGAGCTGACGGTCGTGATCGGCGGCGCCTGTCTGCCGCACGTCACGATGCGCATGTACACCGCGTCGAGTGCCCGGCAGGTGCGGCGGTCGATGTCGTGGGCGGTGTCGAGCGTGGCGCTGTTCGTGGTGATCGTGACGGTCGTCGGGTTCGGTGCCACGGCGCTGCTCGGCCGGACGGCGATCGCGCGGGCGGATCCGCAGGGCAACACGGCCTATCTCCTCGGCTCGCGGGCGGTGTTCGGGCGGGACGTGTCGACGACGGAGACCCTCCTCTTCACCACCGTCACCACGGCCGTCTTCCTCACCCTGCTCGCCTCCGTCGCCGGGATGATCCTCGCCTGCGCCAACTCCCTCGCCCATGACGTCTTCGCGACCCGCGTCCAGGAGATGCCGGTCCGCCGCGAGATGACAGTGGCCCGCTACTCGGCGCTGGCGGTGGGCATTCCGGCGATCGTGCTCGCGACGCTGATCCAGCACCGGGGCCTGCAACCCCTGGTGACCCTGTCCTTCTGCCTGGGCGCCTCGGCGATAGCGCCCGCCCTCGTCTACAGCCTCTTCTGGCGCCGCTACACCCGAACGGGCCTGCTCAGCACGCTCATTGGAGGCACGCTCGCGGTCCTGGTGCTGATGCCGGGCACGAACCTGGTCTCCGGCTCGCCCACCGCCGCCTTCCCGAACGCCGACTTCAACTGGTTCCCGTTCACCACGACGGGCCTCGTCACGATCCCCCTCGGCTTCGCCTTCGGCTGGCTGGGCACGGTCGCCTCGGGCCGCCGCAAGGAGGAGGAACAGCGCCGGCGCTACGACGCGATGGAGGGCTGGATCCTGGCGGGCGCGGTACGGGGAGACGGCGGAGACACGCACGAAGAGACACCGGATGACCGACGCAAAAGCCCCGCATGACCGACGTTGTAGCCGTGCATGACTCGTTCTTTGCCACACCACCGCCTCGACTCCCGCTGTTCACCGGTCCTTTCCAGACTCTGCGCGTCCGAGCATGAAGGTCCCTGCATTCAGCGGGAGTTGAACATGAGCCACGGCCACAGTCACGGCGACCACGGTCACCACCACCATCACCACCAAAGCGGGGCCGGTGACGGTTCGTCGCTGCCGCCCGCCCTCGACACGTCCGTACCGGACGAGGAGTTGACGCCCAGTCAGCTGTCCCGGAGAGGCATGCTGCGCCGAACCGGCCTGCTGGGCGCGGGACTCGCGGCGGGCGGCGTGCTCGCCGGCGCGGGGGAGGCAGCCGCGTCGGGGCAGCAGCAGGCGGCCAAGTCGTCGAAGGGCAACGGCCGTTACCTGTGGCTGGCAGGCGACCACCACATCCACACCCAGTACAGCAGCGACGCCAAGTACCGGGTCATCGACCACGTACGCCAGGCGAACGCGCACGGCCTGGACTGGATGGTCATCACCGACCACGGCAGCGTCGCGCACGCCAAGATCGGTGTGGAGAAGGTCAATCCGGACATCGTCGCCGCCCGTGACCAGACCGAGGACACCCTCGTCTTCCAGGGCCTGGAGTGGAACATCCCGGGCGCCGAGCACGGCACGGTCTTCGTGCACCCCGGCTCCAACGAGGTGGCCGTACTCAAGGAGTTCGAGAACTCCTTCGACGGCAGCGTCAGGAACGCGAGCGGCAACTCCCCCGCCAACGAGGCCCTCGCCATCGCGGGCGTCAACTTCCTCGCCGACCAGGTCCGCCGCCGCAAGGTCAAGGACGCGCTGTTCCTCGCCAACCACCCGGCGCGCAAGGGCATCGACTCCCCGCACGAGATCCGCGGCTGGCGCGACGCGCAGCCCACGATCGCCGTCGGCATGGAGGGCGCCCCGGGCCACCAGGCGGGCGGCATCCCCAAGCCGAACGGCCCCGGCGGCGGACGCGGCATCTACGACGGCAGCCCCAGCGCCGACTCCTTCCCCGGTTACCCGCTGGAGAGTTACCGCACCTGGGGCGGCTTCGACTGGATGACCTCGACGGTCGGCGGCCTGTGGGACAGCCTCCTCGCCGAGGGCAAGCCCTGGTGGATCACCGCCAACTCCGACTCCCACAACGTCTACGCGGACACCGCCCTGCGCGGCCCGGGCGGCGACTTCAACGCCAACGGCCGCTACGAGGACCCCATTTACAGCGGGGGCATCAGCCTCACCGACACCGACTTCTGGCCCGGCCAGTACTCCCGCACGCACGTCGGCGCGTCCTCCTTCGCGTACAAGGCGGTCATGGACGGCATCCGCGCGGGCCGTGTCTGGGTCGACCACGGCGGCCTGATCAGCGGCCTCGACGCCCGCCTGTCCTACGGTGGCCGCGAGGTCACCCTCGGCGGCGCACTGCACGTACGCCGTGGCGCACAGGTAGACCTGACCATCAGGATCAGCCTGGCCAACGGCCCCAACTGGGCCCAGTTCCAACCCTCGTTGGCCCGAGTCGACGTCATCCAGGGCGACGTCACAGGCCCGGTGGCGGACAAGGACACCTTCGCCACCCCGAACACGAAGGTCGTCAAGTCCTTCGAGGTCGACAAGGCCACCGGCACCGTCCGCCTCACGTACTCCCTCGGCCGCCTCGACAAGCCGGTCTACGTCCGCCTCCGCGGCACCGACGGCAACCGCTCCGCCGTAGGCATCAACGGCGCGGCCATCGACCCCGCGGGCCCCGCGATGGACGTCCTCGGCGACGCCGACCCGTGGAAGGACCTCTGGTTCTACTCCAACCCGATGTGGGTCCTCCCCGCATGACCGGTCCCTACGACCCGTCCGGGGGGGGCCCCCCCCGGGGGCGGGGGGGGGGGGCGGCCCCCCCCCCCCCCCCGGCCACCCCGCCCCCCCGCCCCCCCGAGAAAAACCCCCCCCCCACCCCCCCCCC
>NZ_JBHXME010000199.1:7804-17968 GCF_042721125.1 Streptomyces sp. NPDC058469 | reverse complement strand
CCCATCATGCACACGACATAACGTGAGGACGGAACCGCCCCATCACCCACGAACGAGCGACACCGCATCGTCAGGAACGGGACTTAACGCCCTCTGAGAGGTGTGCAAGCGGAAGTTGCTGGTCACTCCCTCCGTTCACCGCTCTCAGAGGGCGAGATGTGAGCCTTTGCCCGGTTCGTCCTTTAGTTTGGATGAGGGGGAGTGATCAGTGGTTCGGGGCGTGGTCGATACCAGGTGCCGGGCGATGGGACTCAGCGGGCGGGAGCCGGCTCGGACGACGGCCGCCACTCCCGCCTGAGCAGCCCGTAGACCCACGAGTCAGAGACCACGCCGTTGACAACGCAGTCTTCCCGCAACGTCCCCTCACGCACGAAGCCGAGCTTCTCCAGCACACGGGCAGAAGCCACGTTGCGCGTATCGGCCTCAGCCTGGACGCGATTCAGGTCCAGCGCGTCGAATGCCCACCGCAGCAAAGCGTGCGCGGCCTCGGTCGCATAACCGTGGCCCCACGCTGCATCGTCGAAGCAGTAGCCCAGCGACGCGCTGCGGAAGTCCGGATTCCACCTGTTCAGGGTGCACCAGCCGATGAACGCCCCGTCGGAGACACGATCCACGGCCAGCCGCGCCCCGGTGCCTTCCTTTTCCATCTCTCGGCAACGGGTGATGAACTTCTCGGCGCGCGCGCGTTCGGTCCACGGTGGATCGTCCCAGTAGCGCAACACGTAGGCGTTGCTCTGCAGCGCGAACAGGTCGTTCGCGTCCGCGTCTTCGAAGGCACGCAGTCGAAGGCGAGAGGTCTGCAACGAGGGGGTGGGCAGCGACATACTCATGTTCCATCCCGTGATCGGTGGCCGATCAATCAGACATGCGATGCGGGTCACTCGCAACGGGTTTCCCCGGCGGGCTGGCAGAACGACGTGAGGGGCCGGCGGTGGGTTTGCCGGGCGGTGCTCGTAGTCGCGGACCAGCCTGCGGTGCAGCATCAAGATCCCGTTGGTCTGCTCGACTCTCCAGCGGATCGGCTGCGGGACGAAGCCGCGGTCGGCCGGGTTGCGCTCGACGACTTCCACCGCGATGCCCAGGCCGGCGCCGTGGTCGACCACGGTCTTTTTGAACCCCTGGTCCACCAGCGCCTTCGTCACCGTGGAGGTCCCTGCGGCGACCTTGTCCAGTAACGCGGTACCGAAGGCGTTGTCGTGCACGGAAGCGGCCAGCACCACCACGGCGATCACCAGGCCCAGCACGTCAACGGCCAGCCCCCGCTTGCGACCCGGCACCTTCTTGGCCGGGTTGCACCCGGTCGTGGCCGCGGGTACCCCCGCGGCGGCATGCAGACTCTGGGTGTCGAGCACCACCAGGCTCGGGTCGGCTAATCGTCCCCGGCTTTCACGCACCTGCCGGCGCAGCAGGTCATGGATGACCTCGTCTGTGCCGTCGTCGCGCCATTTGTAGAAGTAGTACTTCACCGCGCCAGGCGGTGGCAGGTCGTGGGGCAGGTAGTCTCAGCGGCAGCCGGTCCGGGACTGGTGCAGGAGCGCGTTGACGATCTCTCGCAGCTCGTAGTTGCCCTGATGGCCGCTGACGGACGGGTGCTTCGCCTTCCATGCACTGGTCACCGGCTCGATCAGCGCCCAGCGTTCGTCGGATAAGTCGCTCTTGTAGGCCTGCGGTCGCTCACCCCGTCACTCCAGCACGGCCAAACCCATCGACCGGCTGGGAGTTCCCACAGTCACACGATCAGGCGATACTGAACCGGACATCAGGTCACGTACCGCCCTCTGAGAGTTTCCGGCGAACTCGCGCTCGATCACCCAGAGCTGACCAGCTACCAGGTCGTCATCGAGACCATCGCCGCCACAACCACCAAGACCGGCCTGGCCATCGGGGCCGAACTCGACACAGGGAGCTACGACCTGGGCATCAGTGTCACGCCCGCCGAGTTCCACGCGCTGCCGATCACACCGAACGTCTTCCACGGGGACTGGAACTACACACTGGCTCCTCTCCCACCTCGAACGCCAGACATGCCGGCACGCACCCGCCGATTCGATCCGGCCCTGACCATGATGCTTACCGATCCGGCCCTGACCGGCGTGTCACGGACCGCCTTCGAGCATTTGGTGGCGGTCTCGGAACCCTACTGGGACGCCATGGCCGAAGCGGCATTCCAGCGGCGCTTCTACCGCCCGCGCGGCTACCTCCACCCGCAGACCAGCAGCGTGGACCACCTCCACCGGCTCCTGGCAGCCATCCTGCGCCGCCGCAGAGCGGTGACCATTACGTTCCTGGCCCAACTACTGGGCGTCAACCGCACCAATCTGTCCATCCAGTACCAGGACGGACACCGGCTCCTGGACCTGCACCGGATCCTCATCACGCCTCTACCCGGATCGGCCGCCCGCACATTGGACCAGCTACACGCCCGAGCGACTCCCACCGAAGCCCATCACTGACAGTTATTCAAATACAGCTCCTGGCAGTGCCGGTGTATTGGCGCTGGACGCCGACCGTGCCAGTGCCCTTCTTCATGTCGCCGGTCTCGTCGACGACCAGCACCGCCCCGTCGTCGTGCAGGTGCTCCACCACGTAGCCGCACACGTCGTCGCAGACCTGATCGGCATCCCACTTTGGCGCTGCCCAACAGGTGCTGCATGCCGTCCGGAGTGGTCTCGCCAGCCCACTCGGCGATGGTCCAGCAGTTCTTGCGCGGCAGGTCGGCCAACAGACCGAGCACCAACCGCGCCGCCCTGCGCCGGGGTTCGACCCGGGCGAAGCGCCCCGCGATCCGGCCCATCAGGCCCTCGAACGCGTTCAGCCGACGGGCGGGTTCTATGCTGTGACCTGCGGCCACCGTCTCTTCGTCAGTCCACACAACTCACGATGATCAACGGTGTCCGCACCCGTCTCCACAACACGTCAGGGTCGCGCAGATCCGCCTGCCGTCCTGAGTCAGGAGGACATGTGCAACGTGGCGAAGTCTGGTGGGTGGAGTTCGACGAGCGGCGGCTGGTCGTACTGTTGGCGGCAGACGACGCGTCCAGGATCCGGGCGATGCAGGTCGTCACTCCTGCGGGCGTCGACATCAGCGGTCTGGGCGTCGAAGTGCAAGTAGGCGCCATGGAAGGACTGCCCTTTGAAGGCGTGCTGCGGTTCGCGTTCCCGCGCCCGGGCTTTACCCCCTGCACGTGGCTGACCACCGTGTCCCAGGACGACCTGATCGAGCGGGCGTCCTGTCCTCCGCGAAGCTCAGCGAGATTGAGGAAGCCCTCCGTCTCGGCGAACAGGTAAAGGAACGGACCCCGGCGACAACCGCGAAGCTCGGCGAGATAAGGGACGCCCTCCGTCTCGGTGAACTCGGGTAGGCGGAGAGGCGCCACTCATCATCGAGATCACGATCTACGGCTGGAGTATTAGGTCCAAGGTTGGATTCCAACGGACTCCAACGAGAACAAAATGAACGGGTGACCTCTCCTGCGTTCGGTGTGGACTCCTTCCTCAGCCAGCCGCTCACCGCGCGCATCGCGACCCACGGCCCGACCGTGCGCCCCGTGTGGTTTCTGTGGGAGGACGGAGCTTTTTGGGTCCTGACGGGACCGTGGGCCAGGCTCTTCGATCACGTCAGGTCAAACCCCAGGGTCGCCCTGGTGGTCGACGTCTGCGATATCGAAACGGGCCTTGTTCAACAGGTGATTGCTCGTGGTGATGCCGAACTCGTGCCCTTCGACGTACCGCGAGGCTGGCGCAAGCTCATCCGCTACCTCGGCGCGGACGAGTCCCGTTGGGACGCACGCTTCGTTCGCTACCTGCACGACGACCCCGGGGATAGGGGAACAACGTGGTTGCGGTTGTTCCCCGACTCACTCACGGCACAGGATCTGAGCTATTCCGGCACCGCATGAGCGAGGTCGCCGTCGCGATCCCGCAGCAGAGGACCGCTTCGCGCGACCGCTCACGCCTCCGCTACACCCGAAAGCGAAGACACCTGTCACCGACCGTGGCGGCTCCCCGTGATCGCTGCCAGAGCCCACTTGAAGACGTCCGCTCAGCACCGAATGTTCACCGACTGGGGCCGCTGAAGGCCAACTTGCCGGGGCCGTTGAACGGCTCTGGCACAGTCTTGGGCTCCGTCGCTGATTTGGGGGTATCAGCCGGTTGATCAAGGTGACAGGAGGATGCGGCGTCGCAGTAGGTCGAAATTGGCCCAGCCGTACATCTGTCTCTTCAGCAGCTTGATTCTGGTGACGTTGCCCTCGACCGCTCCTGAGGTGAAGGTGGTGGTCAAGGCGGCGAGTACGGCTGCGTGATCGCGCCGTATGCCGGCGGCCAGGGTGCGGAGTTCTCGTTGTCCGTCGAGGCGGACGTCTGCGAGCCACACGTCGAGGGCCAGGTGCTCGCTGCGGCGTCCGCGCACCATCGCGGCCAGGCGCCGGGCGTATTGGGTGGTCGTGGCCAGTGCGGGGCTGCGTTCGCATAGCTCGTCGAGGCACTTGTGTTCGGTGTCGGTGAGTTGCTCGGGCCGGCGCATGATCCAGTCGGTGACCCGGCGGACGGTCACATGGGGCAGCGGGGCATCCGCCGGAATCGCCCCGGTGCGGTAGGGCCGCAGGTGGCGACGGACGGTGTTGACGTCTCCGCGGTAGCCGATCTGCTGGATCTCCCGGGTGAGTGCGGCAGAGTAGGTGCAGCCCTCCATCCAGCGGTGATGCAGGTAGAGCCGGTAGTCGTCGACAATGCTCGGGCGGTCGGTTGTCGCGGCGAGAAGCTGTTGGACATCGGCGGCCCGGGCGAAGCGCAGGATGGTGCCGCGGCTGAGGTGGAGTTCACGGGCGATGGCGCGCAGGCTGTCGCCGCGTTCGATTCGTTCGTGGATCTGCTGGTGGCGTTCGCGGGTGCGGGCCACCAGCGGTCGAGGCCGTCCGTGCGCGTCCAGCTCGTCCAGGGTGGTGGGGCGGCTCTCAACGACAAAGCCAGATCGGTTGACGTTCGGCGGGAAAATCGTCGAGACCGGCACGGACTCCTACCGTCTGGCCGCCACCCGCGCCCGCGCCGCACAGCAGGCCGCGGCGGTCGCTGCGGGCTTACGAAGACGGCGCCGTTCTGCTGCGGCCTCGGACTCCTATCCGTGACTCACGGTGCGAGGGGGCCGCTGCCGTGATGTGACGCATGCCACATTTAGTTTCTGTCAGTAATCGGGGCGCTGTTCCGCTCAAGTCACGGAGAGCCAAGCGAACCGACAGGAGCAGCACATGAAGCACCGAATCGTCGTCCTCGGCGCCGGCTATGCCGGGGCCTACGTGGCCGGAACCCTGGCCCGTCGGCTGTCCCCGGCGGACACCGAGATCACCGTCGTCAACGCCGAGCCGGACTTCGTGCAGCGGCTGCGGCTGCACCAGCTCGCGGCCGGCCAGGAGATCGAGGCTCCTCAGCTCGCCGACGTCTTTGCGGGCACGGGGATACGGCTGCGCTTGGCCCGTGTCACCGCCGTCGACCCCGAGCGCCAGGTCGTCGCCGTGGCCGACGCCGAGGGCGGCGGCGAACTCGGCTACGACACGCTCTTCTACGCGCTCGGCAGCCACGCCGCCGACCACGGCGTCCCCGGAGTGGCCGAGCACGCCTTCGACGTCAGCAGTCGTCCGGCGGCGCTGCGCTTGCGCGAGCGCCTGGACAGCCTGAGCAGGCGGGACGAGGACGGGAGTGTGCTGGTCGTCGGCGACGGGTTGACCGGCATCGAGACCGCCACCGAGATCGCCGAATCCCGGCCCGGTCTGTCGGTGGCGCTGGTCGCCCGCGGCGAGCTGGGCGCCCCGCTCTCCGCCGGAGCCGGCAGCCACCTGCGCCGGGCCTGCGACCGGCTGGGCATCACCGTCCTGGAGCACACCAGCGTCGAAGCCGTCGAAGCGACGCGGGTGCTGTACACCGACGGCACCGCCCTGGCGTCCGATGCAACCGTGTGGACGGCAGGGTTCGCGGTCAGCCCCATCGCCGCCACCAGCGGGCTGGAGGTCACAGAGAACGGTCGGATCGTCGTCGATCGCACCATGCGGTCGCTCTCGCACCCGAACGTCTACGCCGCCGGCGACAGTGCCTACGCCATCGGCGACAACGGCCGGCCGCTGCCGATGTCCTGCGCTTCGGCCGGCTACACCGGCATGCAGGCCACGGCCGCGATCGTGGGACGCCTGACCGGCCGCAAGATCCCGAACAGCAAACTGGAGTACCTGGGCAACCACATCAGCCTCGGGCGGCGGGACGGGATCCTGCAGATGGTCGACGACGAAGCGCAAGCGAAGCCGAAGTATGTGGGCGGCCGAAAGGCCGCGCGGATCAAGGCGGGCATCCTCAAGATGTCACTGTGGACCACCTCGCACCCGACCTTCGGCCTGCCCAAGCTCAAACGCCACCTGGCCGCCGTACCGGATGCGGCAGCCGAGAGGACGGTCGCGTAGCCGCCTGACGAGGGAGGTCCACGTGGACAGCACCGCCACTGATCACTTCGACACCAGCCGGTTCGAGGCCAGCCGGAACCGGCTGGCCTCGCTGGCGTACCGGCTGCTGGGCTCCGCCGCCGACGCCGAAGACGCCGTGCAGGACGCGTTCCTGCACTGGCAGGCCACCGACCGGCAGCTGATCAAGGTGCCGGAAGCATGGCTGACCAAGGTCGTCACCAACCTGTGCCTCGACCGGCTCCGCTCGGCACAGGCCCGCCGCGAACGCACCGTCGGCGCCTGGCTGCCCGAACCACTCCTGGACGGCGACCCGATGCTCGGCCCGGCCGACACTTTCGAGCAGCGCGAATCGGTCTCCCTGGCCGTGCTGACTCTCATGGAACGCCTGGCACCCCTTGAGCGGGCCGTCTACGTCCTGCGCGAAGCGTTCTCCCACAGCCACGCCGAGATCGCCGAGATCCTCGAGATCACCGAATCCGCAAGCCAGCAGCACCTCCACCGGGCCCGGCACCGCATCACCGCCGCGCGCCCCAGCGGCGGCGAAGCCGACCCGGCATCCGCCCGCAGGATCGCCGAGGAATTCCTCGACGCTGCCTCCTCGGGCCGCACCGAACGCCTGGTGGCGCTGCTCACCGACGACGCGACCGCGATCGCCGACTCCAACGCCGCCGGCCCGGCCAAGACGCTGCTGCGGTACGACACTCCCCAGCGCATCGCCGCCATCGCACGGGCCGGTTTCAAACCCACACCCGCGAAACGGCGACTTGCCGGCGGCACGCCCGCCATCCACTACGCGCTCGTCAACGGCGCCCCCGCCATCCTCTTTGTGATCGGCGACCAGGTCATCGGCGCCGTGACGTTCGACATCACAGGCGGCAAGATCGCAACCGTGCGCGGCATCGCCGCCCCCACCCGCCTCGCCCGCCTCACCGCAACCTGGCGGCAGCACGGACCGGACACCCCGCTCGTCACCCAGTCGTGACCCGACACGGGCTCAACCTGCCACGGCGGGGCCGCCAGGTGGAGGTCAATGAACTGGCAACGCTGCCGGAGCGTGTGGCCCGTCCCTGGTGCCGTGAGTGCGTGCTTTGACGGTCGGGTCTGGGAAAGGCCATCCCAGTGATCAGTATTACGACTGCCGCTAGCGAGGGAAGAGGCGCTGCATCCACAGTGAGCTGATGTACTGCCCGCCTTTGACGGCGTACTCGTGGAAGACACCAACCTCCGTAAAGTCGAGCTTTCGATGCAGGGCAACCGATGCGTCATTGGGCATGGCTATGCCTGCGAGGGCGACGTGAACGGGTTCGTCGGCAAGGCAGTCGAACAGCGCGCGATAGAGCGAGGTGCCGATGCCTTGGCCCCGGCACCTGACGTGCAGCGCGATGCTTGCCTCAACGGTCTGCTGGAAGGCCTCGTGGTCTCGGTAGCGCTGACTGCAGGCGTAGCCCAGAACCTGATTGCCATGGCGGGCAACGAGCAGTCGGTAGGGACCGGTTGAGGAGAACTGGTCAAACCAATCGCGTCGTTCGGCCACGCTGGTCGGCCGAGTGGCGAAGGTGGCGATTGAGTTCGCCGCCGTGTAGTTCAGGATCTCGACGATCTGGGGAAGGTCATCATCGGTGCCGAATCCGATCTCGACAGGGCTCGTCGCAGACGTGGGCACGTCACTCCTCTGGCTCATGTCGACACGGTAATCCGAGCCCTTCTTGGCGCGGCCCGGAGGCCGACGAATGGGCACCGTCGAGGAAAGATCAGGAGAGGTCAGTTCGTGGCGGCGCTCTTCTCAGCGGCTCGGGCCCTGGTGTCAGCTCCCACGTACGAAACCAGCCGACCGACGCTCAGCGCGGCGGAGGCGTCAGTGCGCCGAGCTGCAGCAGCATCGCCAAGTCGTCGCGTACCGCCCAGCGTTCGGCGATCCGCCCGTCGACCAGCCGGTAGGCGAAGGCGACGTCTCTGCGATAGGTCCCGCTCGGCACGTCGAAGCCTCGGAACGTTCCTCCGGGCCACTCGTGCTCTCGCACGCCGAACTGGATGACCAGGTCGCCCTCCGCGACGATGCGCGACTCCACCCAGCGGGCCGGATGCTGATCACGGCGGGCCCGCAGCAGGAACTGTCGGGTGCCCTCGATCCCAGTCGGCATGTTGGGTGCCAATGCGTGGTTGACCATGTCGGGCGTGCACAATGCATCTAGCCGACCAAGATCGCCACCACCGTTGCCCAGCTCGTCCAACTCGCGAACGACCGCCTTGTTGCGCTCCGTATCCACCCTGCCGAGTGTTCAGCAGTCCCCCGTCGAGCACAACGCGACCGCCCAGGTGCCGCGCTCGGGAGTTGTGGCCAACCGTGATGCGCAGAATGGCCAACTGAGGCGCTCAGTCACAGTGGCGCCCGCTCACACCGCGGCGGCCTCCTCCTTCACCAGGGCGGCGAGCGGCGAGCGCCGGCCCTTCCCGACGCTGCGCAGCTGCTACCAGTCGACCTCGGGGTGCACGCCGGGCAGCGCGTCAACGGACGCCGTGGTGAACATCGGGACGTCGACCGCCCCGGCCCGTGAGGTGCCGTACCGCACCTCGCGCCACTCGGTGGGCTTGATCCATCCCAGGGTGCGCATGTGGTCGAACTCGACTCGCCTCACCTGGAGGCGTTCGGCGGCCTGGTCGGGACCGAGCGGGGTGTTGGCGGCGACCAGGGCGGCCGGGTCCTCGTGCTGGCACACGGTGTCGACCTGGTCGGGGTTGAGGAGCGAGCCGTCGGGGTTGCCGCTGAGATCGGTCAGCAGCCCGCGCGTGATGAGCCGGTGGACCACGAACGCGGTCACGTGCGCCCGCTCGCCGTGCTCGATCGAGTTCGGTGTGCCGAGCGTGACGGCGATCCGGTCCGCGGCGACGCTGCCCGCGATCGGCTCACGGGGGAGTGCGGTCCGGATCGCGTCCGCGTCCATCGCCTCGACAGCAGCCCGCGACCACTGGCAGGAGGAGGCGTCCGGAGCCGGGATGAGGCCGGTGTGACGCGCCCGCCGAAAGGCCGTGATCGGCACCCGCAGACGTCTGGCGGCCTGGCTTTCGTCGTACTCGGTGCGTCGTGCCATGGGGATCTTCCTGTGACCACAGCCGATAGTTGGCCAGCCGTGGGCGCGAATCCGCAGTTCAACGCCCGATGTTGATTCGCGTTTGGTCCGTTCGTCGACCGATAGGTGGCCAGTTGTGCCCCTGGAACGGCCGCCGCTGCCAGCAAAACCGTGCGTTACAGAGGCGACGGCGACCACTCCGGAGGACGCCTACCGAGGGTTCGGCCTGGAGGGTGCTTATGAGATCAGGTTCCCGGTCAGCCCCACGGCCCAGCTTGTGCTCGGCCCCGGCCAAGTCACATCCGCCGAAGAGGTCAAGCTCAGCCGAGTGATCGGCTGCAGCCAGGACCTTGCGGACACCTGCGAGCAGGTCGTCATCGGCCACCCGGACCGGCACGCCGCACTCGACAGGGTCCAGTTGAGCAGGCGCGGGCCCACGCTGCGCTTCAACACGGCCCCCGGCACCCGGAAGTACCCGGACGGCACGGAAGAGCCCATGGGCGACATCCTGCACATATACAGGAGCCGCCGTTGAGACCAAACGGTAGTGGGGGGGGGGGGGGGGCGGCCGGGGCCACCCCAGCGCCCGGGGGCGACGACCCCCCCACCCCCACCGGGGCAACAACGCACAACGCGCCCGCGGAAACCAC